>NZ_JAMPQL010000059.1:0-1125 GCF_028482435.1 Providencia sp. PROV119 | reverse complement strand
GTTTAGCAACTAACTTGATATCCTGATTAATACCGAAACACACAAATCTGTGAGCTATTACTTACTACTTTATATTTGCCAAACCTATTCACCTTATCAATACCCAGCAAAGAGATTAGTGAGTTATAAATCCCTTGCTAATAATTCATTAACTCATTGAAATAAATAGTTTAGCAACTAACTTGATATCCTAATTAATACCGAAACACACAAATCTGTGAGCTATTACTTACTACTTTATATCTGCTCAACCTATTCGCCCTATCAATACCCAGCAAAAAAACAGTGAATGATACCTTTTTATTAACACCCTCTAATCCATTGAGATAGATAATAATTAACAGCATATTTGATACCCTCAATACCTGAACACACAAATCTGTGAGCTGTTACTCACTACTTTATATCCACTAAACCTATTCGCCCTATCAATACCCAGCAAAAAACAGTGAATGATACCTTTTTTATTAACACCCTCTAACACATTGAAATAGCTAATAATTAGTAATAAATTTGACACTCTCAATACTGGAACACACAAACCTGTGAGCTGTTACTCACTACTTTATATTTACTCAATCTATTCAATGACCAAATAATTTTGTTTAAAGCAGGGCATTATCACTGAAGCTTTAATTCCCCCCTTTAATTAACGCATCAATCATCCTATCAATAACGGTTCATGTAGTGTGCCAAACTCGGTATAGCTGTGCTGTAGAGGGAGAATAACAACCATATTTATGGTTATAGCTAACCAGGGGGAGATATGCGCTGAGATAAAAAGTGGTTAATAAAGTATGAGATGGGGTTTGAGGTTTGAGGTTTGAGGTTTGAGGTTTGAGATTTGAGGTTTGAAAGTTTAATTTTATAATATCGATAATAACGACCATCAAAACAATGTATCAGCCACCATACCGTGTTTTATGGGAGGAGGTGATTTATATCGTGTGTCGCTGCTTATTCTTGCTAGGCTAAACTTCCCCCCACTATGTAAACAAAACTAAAAGTACAGGCGACTGAATTTGCCAAAATCAGTAAAACTGAAGGGGGGCGTGATGTTCGCAACGGCCTCTCACCGTGAGGCCGCTACCACAAAGTAAGGGATTAAACTTTATCTCTCCCGAA
>NZ_JAMPQL010000058.1:0-1133 GCF_028482435.1 Providencia sp. PROV119 | reverse complement strand
GTGCTATTGTCCACTCCCCCTAAAATAAGACAGCTATAATTAGAGTTTCTGCCCTAAAAATTGCAGAGGTCATGATGAAAAAAGCCCGTTTTACTGAAACTCAAATCGTTAATATTTTAAAGCTCGCTGATTCAGGGATGAAAGTGGAAGACATTTGTCGCCAAAATGGGATCAGTAACGCCACTTATTATAATTGGAAATCAAAATATGGTGGCATGGAAGCTAATGATGTTAAACGATTAAAAGAGCTTGAAGAGGAAAATGCGAAACTGAAAAAGCGCTTTGCGGAAGTCAGCCTTGAAAATCATGCGATGAAGGCGCTTTTTGCAAAAAAGGGTTGGTAGTGACTGAAAAGAAGTCCTGTGCACAATCATTAAAAGAGGCAGGTTTATCAGTCATTAAGGCTTGCAAACTAACTTCATTGCCCCGAGCTACTTTTTACCGTCAACCGTTAGATTGGCGTAAAAAAGACCAAGTGGTGATCGATGCCATACAATCTGTATTAGCGAAATCACCACAATCAGGATTTTGGAAATGCTATTTTCGGCTGCGATTTCAAGGCTATTCTTTTAATCATAAACGAGTTTATCGCGTTTATTGTCGATTAGGATTGAACTTGAAACGACGGGTTAAAAAGGTGCTTCCGAAGCGTGAAAAAAGACCATTAGTGATAGAAAAAGTCCCGAATATTCAATGGGCTTTGGATTTTGTACACGACAGTTTGTACTGTGGTAAACGCTTCAGAACCTTGAATATTATTGATGAGGGGACACGTGAGTGCCTGGCAATTGAAGTTGATACGTCATTGCCTGCTGAACGAGTCATTAGAGTACTAGAACGTTTGAAAATCGATAGAGGATTGCCGAAACAAATTCGAGTGGATAATGGGCCTGAACTTATTTCAGCTAATCTATTGAATTATTGTAAAAATAATCGAATTGATTTATGCCATATTCAACCCGGTAAACCTCAACAAAACGGTTTTATCGAACGATTTAATGGTTCATTTCGCGTGAATTTTTAAATGCCTATTTATTTGAATCATTAAGCCAAGTACGAGAGATGGTGTGGTTTTGGCAGCAAGATTACAATCTAAATCGAACCCACGAAAGTTTAAATAACCTCCCACCGGA
>NZ_JAMPQL010000057.1:0-1150 GCF_028482435.1 Providencia sp. PROV119 | reverse complement strand
GTAATCTGAACTGAGGAGATCTCTATGAAAAAAGCACGTTTTACCGATAGCCAAATTATCACCATCCTTAAGCAAGCTGAGGCGGGAACGCCTGTTTCTGAACTGTGCCGCGAACATGGTATGAGCAACGCCAGTTTTTATAAGTGGCGCTCACGCTTTGGTGGGATGGATGCTTCCATGATGACCCGCTTGAAAGAACTGGAAGAGGAAAATCGCCGCCTCAAAAAAATGTATGCAGAAGAAAGGTTGAAAGCTGAGATCATTCAGGAAGCTATGGCAAAAAAGTGGTGAAGCCATCGCATCGAAAGCGGATGGCGCAAGAAGCTGTCAAAATACGGAATATCAGCGTACGTTTTGCCTGCCAGTTATTTGTAGTGAGCGAAAGTTGCTATCGTTATCAAGCTAAACTGAGTAAAGAAAATGAAGCAATAGCTGACTGGCTGATACGCATCACTGATAGCCAGCGCAACTGGGGATTTGGCTTGTGCTTTTTATACCTTCGAAACGTAAAAAACTTAAGATTTAACCACAAAAGGGTTTACCGAATTTATTGTGCGTTGTCACTGAACATGCGAATAAAGCCGAAGAAACGCCTAAAACGGGATAAGCCCGAGCCACTGACGGTACCCGAAACGAGCAATGAATGTTGGTCAATGGACTTTATGCATGATCAACTGTCGGATGGGCGCTCAGTCCGTTTATTGAATATCATCGATGATTTTAATCGTGAAGCATTAGCTATTGAAGTGGATTTTTCCCTGCCGGCGAGTCGGGTTGTAAGAGTACTAGAGCAACTTATTGAGTGGAAAGGAAAACCGGTTTCCATACGCTGTGATAATGGGCCAGAATACACCAGTAATATATTGATATCATGGGCTAATCTGCAAGATATCAAAATAAACTTTATCCAGCCAGGTAATCCGCAGCAAAATGCTTACATTGAGCGTTATAATCGGACAGTCCGCTATGAGTGGTTAGGGCAATACTTGTTTTCATCACTGGATGAATTACAAGACTATGCTACACGGTGGCAATGGTTTTATAATCACGAACGGCCGAACATGGCGTTGAATGGCTATACCCCAATGCAACATCTACAACGAATGACCTGATTCTACTTATAACCTCGGTTAAAAACGGGGGGATTACC
>NZ_JAMPQL010000056.1:0-1197 GCF_028482435.1 Providencia sp. PROV119 | reverse complement strand
ACAGTGGGTTGTTATTATGCAATGATTTTTGCAACAACACCCGCACCTACTGTACGGCCACCTTCACGGATTGCGAAACGCAAACCATCGTCCATCGCGATTGGGTGAATCAGAGTTACTTTCATGTTCACGTTGTCGCCTGGCATTACCATCTCTACGCCTTCTGGCAGTTCGATAGTACCTGTTACGTCAGTTGTACGGAAGTAGAACTGTGGACGGTAACCTTTGAAGAATGGCGTGTGACGACCACCTTCATCTTTGCTCAGAATATAAACTTCTGATTCGAAAGTTGTGTGTGGCTTGATTGAACCTGGTTTCGCCAGAACTTGACCACGTTCGATTTCTTCACGCTTAGTACCACGCAGCAGAACACCTACGTTCTCACCCGCACGGCCTTCGTCCAGCAGTTTACGGAACATTTCAACGCCAGTACAAGTGGTTTTCGCAGTCTCTTTGATACCTACGATTTCAACTTCTTCACCAACTTTGATGATACCACGCTCAACACGGCCTGTGACTACTGTACCACGACCTGAGATTGAGAATACGTCTTCGATTGGCAGCAGGAATGGCTTGTCAATTGCACGCTCTGGCTCTGGGATGTAGCTGTCCAGTGCTTCTGCTAGTTCAACGATTTTCGCTTCCCACTCTGGGTTGCCTTCCAACGCTTTCAGCGCTGAACCACGGATAACTGGAGTGTCATCACCTGGGAAATCGTATTGAGACAGAAGTTCACGAACTTCCATTTCAACCAGTTCCAGCAGCTCTTCGTCGTCTACCATGTCACATTTGTTCAGGAACACGATGATGTAAGGAACGCCAACCTGACGACCTAACAGGATGTGCTCACGAGTTTGTGGCATTGGGCCATCTGTTGCCGCAACAACTAGGATTGCACCGTCCATCTGAGCAGCACCCGTGATCATGTTTTTAACATAGTCGGCGTGTCCTGGGCAGTCTACGTGTGCGTAGTGGCGAGTTGGTGTATCGTACTCTACGTGAGAAGTAGAGATGGTGATACCACGCGCTTTTTCTTCTGGTGCGTTATCGATTTGATCGAATGCACGAGCGCTACCGCCGTAAGTTTTTGCCAGAACAGTAGTGATTGCTGCTGTCAGGGTAGTTTTACCGTGGTCAACGTGGCCGATTGTACCAACGTTAACGTGCGGTTTTGAACGTTCAAATTTTTCTTTAGAC
>NZ_JAMPQL010000055.1:0-1236 GCF_028482435.1 Providencia sp. PROV119 | reverse complement strand
AGCGGGCGGCCGGAAGGTGAATGCTAGGCATGATCTAACCCTCGGTCTCTGGCGTCGCGACTGCGAAATTTCGCGAGGGTTTCCGAGAAGGTGATTGCGCTTCGCAGATCTCCAGGCGCGTGGGTGCGGACGTAGTCAGCGCCATTGCCGATCGCGTGAAGTTCCGCCGCAAGGCTCGCTGGACCCAGATCCTTTACAGGAAGGCCAACGGTGGCGCCCAAGAAGGATTTCCGCGACACCGAGACCAATAGCGGAAGCCCCAACGCCGACTTCAGCTTTTGAAGGTTCGACAGCACGTGCAGCGATGTTTCCGGTGCGGGGCTCAAGAAAAATCCCATCCCCGGATCGAGGATGAGCCGGTCGGCAGCGACCCCGCTCCGTCGCAAGGCGGAAACCCGCGCCTCGAAGAACCGCACAATCTCGTCGAGCGCGTCTTCGGGTCGAAGGTGACCGGTGCGGGTGGCGATGCCATCCCGCTGCGCTGAGTGCATAACCACCAGCCTGCAGTCCGCCTCAGCAATATCGGGATAGAGCGCAGGGTCAGGAAATCCTTGGATATCGTTCAGGTAGCCCACGCCGCGCTTGAGCGCATAGCGCTGGGTTTCCGGTTGGAAGCTGTCGATTGAAACACGGTGCATCTGATCGGACAGGGCGTCTAAGAGCGGCGCAATACGTCTGATCTCATCGGCCGGCGATACAGGCCTCGCGTCCGGATGGCTGGCGGCCGGTCCGACATCCACGACGTCTGATCCGACTCGCAGCATTTCGATCGCCGCGGTGACAGCGCCGGCGGGGTCTAGCCGCCGGCTCTCATCGAAGAAGGAGTCCTCGGTGAGATTCAGAATGCCGAACACCGTCACCATGGCGTCGGCCTCCGCAGCGACTTCCACGATGGGGATCGGGCGAGCAAAAAGGCAGCAATTATGAGCCCCATACCTACAAAGCCCCACGCATCAAGCTTTTGCCCATGAAGCAACCAGGCAATGGCTGTAATTATGACGACGCCGAGTCCCGACCAGACTGCATAAGCAACACCGACAGGGATGGATTTCAGAACCAGAGAAAGAAAATAAAATGCGATGCCATAACCGATTATGACAACGGCGGAAGGGGCAAGCTTAGTAAAGCCCTCGCTAGATTTTAATGCGGATGTTGCGATTACTTCGCCAACTATTGCGATAACAAGAAAAAGCCAGCCTTTCATGATATATCTCCCAATTTGTGTAGGGCTTATTA
>NZ_JAMPQL010000054.1:0-1367 GCF_028482435.1 Providencia sp. PROV119 | reverse complement strand
CTTAGCGTGCTTTATTTAATGAGATGGTCACTCCCTCCTTCCCGGTACTATGCTGAGGATAGGCTTTCATTCGGAGAACTATCATGGAAAACATTGCGCTCATTGGTATCGATCTGGGTAAAAACTCTTTCCATATTCATTGCCAAGATCGTCGCGGCAAGGCTGTTTACCGTAAAAAATTTACACGGCCAAAGTTAATCGAATTTTTGGCGACATGCCCCGCTACAACCATCGCAATGGAAGCCTGTGGTGGCTCTCACTTTATGGCACGCAAGTTGGAAGAGTTGGGGCATTTTCCTAAGCTGATATCACCACAATTTGTCCGTCCATTCGTTAAAAGTAACAAAAACGACTTTGTCGACGCCGAAGCTATTTGTGAAGCTGCATCGCGTCCGTCTATGCGTTTTGTACAGCCCAGAACTGAATCTCAGCAGGCAATGCGTGCGCTGCATCGTGTCCGTGAATCCCTGGTTCAGGATAAGGTAAAAACAACCAATCAGATGCATGCTTTTCTGCTGGAATTTGGCATCAGCGTTCCACGAGGAGCTGCCGTTATTAGCCGACTGAGTACCCTTCTTGAGGACAATAGTTTGCCTCTATACCTCAGCCAGTTATTGCTGAAATTACAACAGCATTATCACTATCTTGTTGAGCAGATTAAAGATTTGGAATCCCAGTTGAAACGAAAGTTGGACGAAGATGAGATTGGACAGCGCTTGCTGAGCATTCCCTGCGTCGGAACACTGACAGCGAGTACTATTTCAACTGAGATTGGCGACGGGAAGCAGTACGCCAGCAGTCGTGACTTTGCGGCGGCAACAGGGCTAGTGCCTCGACAGTACAGCACGGGAGGTCGGACGACATTGCTGGGAATTAGTAAGCGAGGTAACAAAAAGATCCGAACTTTGTTGGTTCAATGTGCCAGGGTATTCATACAAAAACTGGAACACCAGTCTGGCAAATTGGCCGATTGGGTCAGGGATCTACTGTGTAGGAAAAGCAACTTTGTCGTCACTTGTGCTCTGGCAAACAAGCTGGCCAGAATAGCCTGGGCCCTAACGGCACGACAGCAAACTTATGTAGCATAACGGCAGAAATACACCGGTTTAAAGAATCACTGATCTGGTTTTGCGAATACTGATATTGATGATACTAACGGCCCACCGGCCTGTTGAGGAACCTGTAAAACGGAAAGGCTCATTGAAGCCGTATATTTTCTGGAGGTTCATCAGGCGCGGAACTCATCGAGGCGCGGGAATAAAATCCCATTCAGACGCCGGATAGATTCAAGCAAGCCAATTTATCGTCAAAATCGGTGTTGCAAAAACGGGAGTGACCATAGATTCCGTTTTCTGAGACGACCCCTT
>NZ_JAMPQL010000053.1:0-1391 GCF_028482435.1 Providencia sp. PROV119 | reverse complement strand
GTATGCCGCCAGACAATATCGTCATCCGCAACAGGCAGTGTCTCAGGTCGATAATCGAAATCATGAATATCAAACCCTTCAGGCTTATCGACTTTTTGTGGCAGAGGGGAAGGCCCTGCATGAATATCGGCCCTTTTGGAATATCATCAATCCGCGCTGAGATATTAATAATTTTGCCTGACGCCGCTACCCCCATATACAGCTGAGTACCACCATCCACATCAAATCGGTATACTTCAATAGGCGCCAGCAGACTGAGTGCATGACCAAGGGATTGATACGCAGGTAAGCTGATGACTTCCATTCTTTCAGCTCCAGATGCCAGCTGACCTTTAATCACAGGAACTTGCGCTTTATCACTATCCGGCTCAGTATGAAGAACAATCAGCTGTGATGCCGCTGCCATTGCGACTGCGGTTTTATCAGTTGAGGCAAAACCCACTCGCAAACGTGTCGGTGCCGTTCCCCCCATATCCGCAATTTCCAATAAATCCTGCTGGGTTAAACTATCGCCTTTATAATAGTGAGCCACCATAGCGAAAAAGATCTTCCTGCCGTCCATGGTGACGGGAAATGATACCCGCAAAACTTGTTCTAGCTCATTGGAAATGTTCTTACTTGAGCTCTGTTGTGTTGTACCCCAACCAAAATCGTTCTCTTGTTGCCCTACAGCAGCACCGGCAACACCACCACTTAAGGCTCCTCCCATTCCCATGCTCCCACCCAAACCACCGAAGAAAGGAAATGCCTGTGCAGTCCCAATCGGATTGAGTGCATTGCCAATGGTACTGAATAAGGATGAAACCCAGTTAGCTTCAGACTCAGATTGTTCAGTTGCTGACGGAATACCACAGGTATACGCACTGTAATCACACTCCCCAAAATTCGCCAAGTCTTCGACCGCATCACCAGCATCTGTATTGCCTTCGCCGCGCAAGATAGATTTGGCAAATACCGGTTCGGCAATGCGTTTAATTGCTATCACGCGGTGGAGGTCGTAGGGGAACCACAGTTGATAGCCTTCATCTCGCTGTTGATAATGGGCTGAACGGCTGATTTGCCCTGCCGTCATACGGTGAACGGTCTAGGGCAATCCGGTGTTAAATTCACCCGCGCGGTGCTGCTCACTGAGTTGATAGCCCTGTTCACGACAAAAATCTTTCAACGATTTATCTTTGCCTTGAATCGCCGTCGGAGGAGATAGGGTGGTCAGTGCATCCGCCAGTGACTGCGGCTCAAGGGTTAAAGTATACGGGCGTGCCGTCATGCCTTCGGCGTGTATTAGCCCTTGCGTATCACTGCTGCCCGCTAAGGTGCGCCCTGTGCCACGTTCGGATAAAGTATAAGCCACGCCAATTAATGGTTGTCCTTTATCATCCACCAATTGCAGG
>NZ_JAMPQL010000051.1:0-1816 GCF_028482435.1 Providencia sp. PROV119 | reverse complement strand
GGGACACGATGTTGAACCTGTCGATTTTCGGGATTATATCCTGACGGTTGAGAAAAAGGATGTAAAACCTGTTTATTCGAGTTTAAATGAAAAAACAGTACAAATAAAGAATCAAATATTTCTCCAATTGAAGAGTTTATGTCTGAGCAAAAAGCAAAGATAAACAAAAAATTGGTCAAGGACGATTACCATATGAACCTGGCCCAAATGGCATAAAAGAAGCTACACAGACAATAAAAGATACGTTAACAAATCCTATAGAAGTGAGTAATATTATTAAAGCAGAGCAATTAAGAGGAGAATATGATTTAATTCATATTTATAATGAAAAAACAAATAGTATTGTAAGCTTAAGGGTTTTGTCAGAAGGAAATGTTGGATTTGATACTTTAATCCCTGAAAAGTCATCAAAATTTTAATGAGGATTGATTTATGATAAATAGTATAATGACTAATTTTAGAAACATGTCTTTTTATATGAACGGCGAGTTAGCAGCATCAAACCTTGTTCTTTTTATAGAATTTGATAATGTCAACTGGTTTTCTTTGACTATAGGCGAAGGGATGCTTGAGTTCATTAAAAAAGAAACAGAACCTAAATGCAGCTCAACAGTTAACTTACAAGATTCATTCTCATATCCAATTACTGAGAATACTCAACTGAAAAAGTATAAAGGATGTAAGTTAATAAGCGCTCATGAATATAGATTAATTAAAAATTTAAATTATAGCTTGGGAATTTATTTTGAAACAGATATAGGAGGGATAAGTATCATTGAAGATGATGATGAGCTCTTTATAACCGAGGGAGTTAATAATGATTTATTATATGCGTGTAATTTAATTAAATATAATATATTAATGATAAAACATTAAAGCCCCCTGCTTTTGACATGTGAAATGAAATATGAAATCACAAAAACACGTCATCACATCAGGGGAGCTGAGATTAAAATGTCTATTGATATTATGTGGTACACAGCACTAGAAATTGAAAAATTAAAGCCAAGACTGAATTATTATAATAAAAGCTACCTTCCATTTGAAAGGAAAGACTATATTATTTATAGTCAAAGATCAATTTTAAATAGATGTGAATTAGATTTAATAAAAGATAAGTTTAAAAAGTATAAACAAGAAACTTCTCTTATAATATCTGAAGTGTTTAGCATGACCTACAGTGGTAAGAAGACTATTGCCTACAAATTAAATGTAGTTAATGAACTAATTTTAAGGTTAAAAATTAACACAATGAAAACTATAACTGTTCCTCTTTCTAAAGAAGCAATGCACAGGTTGGATTACAATGAATCTATTGATGGTGATCTACTAGAGCTAGAGTTGAGTGATAACGAACTACATATCTTAAATAAAGTCAATCTATTTGAAACAATTAATTATAAATTAGGTTTAAACATAGATGATTATGAAGATGAGAACCTACATGACATGAGTAAAATAGAAAACTTGAATGAAATCCTCACAAGTATGATAAACAAAGAAAATGAACATATAATTAATTCAATATTAGAATTATCCAATACAGCATTAAATAAAAAAACAGGAATATTTTTCTATTTTTGACATTATTTCCATATGGATTTAAAATAGGCAGTGAGTATTTAAATAATGCACATGGCCCAAATTGAAAGGAATCCAGATAAAGATTGAAACATTAATAATCTTCCACATATAACAATTGGCAATTTTGATAAAAACATCATAGTGTAACTGAAAAAAATTTATAATTGATAGAGATAAATATGATGGAGAACCATAAAAAATTACATTTTATAAGCTAAATAATGAGTTATTA
>NZ_JAMPQL010000050.1:0-2872 GCF_028482435.1 Providencia sp. PROV119 | reverse complement strand
AAATATCTCCTTTTGGGTTGTTAATAAAACATCCAATAAGTTGACTGTGCGTGAAAAAGAAAGTTTTGTGTGATGGCGTTGAAGATCGCACCGTTAAGCTCTTATGTGGGATGGTGCAGAGCTCGACGACTACCGATAAAACGCAACCGCCGCAAACAGACAAGAAAAAGCCCCAACTGATAACAGTTGGGGCTTCAGTATTGTGATTGGTGGAGCAATAGCACCCTGAACCCAAAACCTTCTCGCTCAACCGGTAGTGGCTGATAACAACTCGTGAGGGCTATTGCGGGTTAAGCATTTAGCGATGTCTAGGGCCAGACTGGACGTCTGAACGCAAGCCGCTGATACTGTACATAACCACAGTATCAGCGGAGGATACCCATGTCGCTGGCAAGGAACGCCACGGCGAGTCAATCGCCCACTCAAACAAACGGTTACGAACGCCACCAACCCGACCAGACGCTGCTCTACCAGCTGGTTGAGCAGCACTACCCAGCCTTCAAAGCCTCACTCGAAGCCCAAGGTCAACACCTGCCTCGCTACATCCAACAAGAATTCAACGACCTCCTCCAATGTGGCCGTCTGGAGTATGGTTTCATGCGGGTTCGCTGCGAGGATTGTCATCACGAGCGTCTGGTCGCCTTCAGCTGTAAACGACGCGGCTTTTGCCCTAGCTGCGGTGCCCGCCGGATGGCCGAGAGTGCGGCGCTGCTGATAGACGAAGTCTTCCCCAAGGAGCCCATTCGCCAGTGGGTGCTCAGCTTTCCTTTCCAGCTACGCTTTTTGCTGGCTCGCCATCCCCAGCTGATGGGCCAGGTCTTGAGTATCGTCTATCGTACACTCTCAACTCATCTGATCAAAAAAGCCGGTTACACCAAAGCCTCTGCACAAACTGGCTCAGTGACTCTTATCCAACGCTTTGGCTCCGCGCTAAATCTCAATGTCCACTACCACATGCTGTTTCTCGATGGTGTCTATGCCGAAGATGACTATGGCAAGCAACGCTTCCATCGTGTCAAGGCACCCACTTACGATGAGCTGAATACGCTCGCTCACACCCTCAGCCATCGCATCGCTCGCTGCATGGAAAAGCGTGGGATTTTGGAGCGTGATGCCGAGAATACGTGGTTGACACTGGAAGAGGGCGAAGACGATACGCTGACTCAATTACATGGTGCTTCGGTTACGTATCGCATTGCCGTCGGCCCCCAGCAAGGGCGCAAAGTCTTCACCCTGCAAACCTTGCCAGGGCGTGAGGATAAAGCCGACTCAAGCAGTCGAGTAGCCAACCATGCTGGTTTCTCGCTACACGCCGGTGTGATGGCCGAAGCGCATCAGCGGGATAAGCTTGAGCGCTTGTGTCGCTACATTAGTCGGCCAGCGGTTTCAGAAAAACGTCTGGCATTAACCGCCAATGGGCAGGTGCGTTACGAGCTCAAAACTCCGTACCGCAATGGCACCACCCATGTGATCTTCGAGCCGCTGGACTTCATCGCCAAACTCGCTGCGTTGGTACCTAAGCCGCGAGTCAACCTCACACGCTTCCACGGCGTCTTTGCACCGAACAGCAAACACCGAGTTCAAGTAACACCCGCCAAGCGGGGCAAGAAGCCCGACAAATCGGAAGGTCTCGATACTAACTGGCGTGACAAGAGTCCTGCAGAGCGCCACCGCGCCATGACCTGGATGCAACGCCTCAAGCGAGTCTTCAATATTGATATTGAAGTCTGCGAACACTGCGGCGGTCACGTCAAAGTGATTGCCAGCATCGAAGATCCGAAGGTCATTGAGCAGATTCTCAAGCATCTGAAACAGAAAACAGCCAAGGCGAATGCCGCCAAGCAGCGTGAGCTGCCACCAGAACGAGCGCCGCCACTGACTCCCAGCCTGTTCGATCCATCACAGAGTCGTCTCTTTGACTGACGACCCCAAATCCAACACTGCTCAACACTGCCAACTTTTAAACGGGGCGGTGGGGCAGTTTGTATCTCTCGAGCTATCAGGCTAGAGATTTTACCGCCAAATCGAACCTTATTAGAGCGGTTTAGGCTGGACCGGCAGTTAAAATTGGGGCTTGAGCGGTAAACGAGTGAGGGAATTTCAGGTAAGATACTTCGGATGAGGAGCAAAAAGGTGGTTTATACTTCCTATACCCGTAACTGCTTACAGTGAGTTTGAAGAAACCAGAGCAAACTACAAAAGTGAAGGTGAATGTATCAAGAAACTAATAGCTCAAGGTCGTGAGCGTATTGATATTGGAACCAGTAATGGTACTTGTTATTACATTCCTAATGGATACTACAAATGAATATATCACTTATCTTTGCCAATGAATTAATTACCAGAGCATTCGGTAATCAAGGCAAATTACCTTGGCAATTCATTAAAGAAGATATGCAGTTCTTCCAGAAGACTACAGAAAATTCTGTAGTCGTTATGGGATTAAATACATGGAGATCTCTACCTAAGATGAAGAAGCTTGGTAGAGACTTCATTGTCATATCTTCAACTATCACAGAGCACGAAGTGCTCAACAATAATATCCAAATATTCAAATCATTTGAGAGCTTCTTAGAAGCATTCAGAGACACAACCAAACCAATCAATGTCATTGGTGGTGTTGGTTTATTATCTGAAGCGATAGAACATGCTAGCACTGTTTACATGAGTTCTATTCATATGGTTAAACCTGTTCATGCTGATGTGTATGTACCGGTAGAACTAATGAATAAACTCTATAGTGATTTCAAATATCCAGAAAATATTCTATGGGTAGGTGATCCAATAGATTCTGTGTATAGCTTGTCTATTGATAAGTTTGTTAGACCAGCTTCGCTGGTTGGGGTGCCAAATGATATTAATACGTGATTAC
>NZ_JAMPQL010000049.1:0-2616 GCF_028482435.1 Providencia sp. PROV119 | reverse complement strand
TTTGATGTCTGGCAGTTCCCTACTCTCACATGGGGAGACCCCACACTACCATCGGCGCTACGGCGTTTCACTGCTGAGTTCGGCATGGGGTCAGGTGGGACCACCGCGCTATTGCCGCCAGACAAATTCGGTTTCGTTCCCGTTCGCGTCGACACCGCAAACCAGAACTGCAATCTTGAACAAGCTGATTTTTTCGCACCACTCTATCTCGTGCGCTTCAACAATTCGTCTCTTCGTCTCTCTAAAACACCTTCGGTGTTGTCAGGTTAAGCCTCACGGTTCATTAGTACTGGTTAGCTCAACGTATCGCTACGCTTACACACCCAGCCTATCAACGTCTTCGTCTTAAACGTTCCTTTAGGACCCTTAAAGAGTCAGGGAAGACTCATCTCAAGGCAAGTTTCCCGCTTAGATGCTTTCAGCGGTTATCTCTTCCGCACTTAGCTACCGGGCAGTGCCATTGGCATGACAACCCGAACACCAGCGGTGCGTCCACTCCGGTCCTCTCGTACTAGGAGCAGCCCCTTTCAATCTTCCAACGCCCACGGCAGATAGGGACCGAACTGTCTCACGACGTTCTAAACCCAGCTCGCGTACCACTTTAAATGGCGAACAGCCATACCCTTGGGACCTACTTCAGCCCCAGGATGTGATGAGCCGACATCGAGGTGCCAAACACCGCCGTCGATATGAACTCTTGGGCGGTATCAGCCTGTTATCCCCGGAGTACCTTTTATCCGTTGAGCGATGGCCCTTCCATTCAGAACCACCGGATCACTAAGACCTACTTTCGTACCTGCTCGAGCCGTCACTCTCGCAGTCAAGCTGGCTTATGCCTTTGCACTAACCGCATGATGTCCGACCATGCTTAGCCAACCTTCGTGCTCCTCCGTTACGCTTTGGGAGGAGACCGCCCCAGTCAAACTACCCACCAGACACTGTCCGCACCCCGGTTCACGGGGCAACGTTAGAACATCAAACATTAAAGGGTGGTATTTCAAGGTTGGCTCCATGCAGACTGGCGTCCACACTTCAAAGCCTCCCACCTATCCTACACATCAAGGCTCAATGTTCAGTGTCAAGCTATAGTAAAGGTTCACGGGGTCTTTCCGTCTTGCCGCGGGTACACTGCATCTTCACAGCGAGTTCAATTTCACTGAGTCTCGGGTGGAGACAGCCTGGCCATCATTACGCCATTCGTGCAGGTCGGAACTTACCCGACAAGGAATTTCGCTACCTTAGGACCGTTATAGTTACGGCCGCCGTTTACTGGGGCTTCGATCAAGAGCTTCTCCTTACGGATAACCCCATCAATTAACCTTCCAGCACCGGGCAGGCGTCACACCGTATACGTCCACTTTCGTGTTTGCACAGTGCTGTGTTTTTAATAAACAGTTGCAGCCAGCTGGTATCTGCGACTGGCTTCAGCTCCATGGGTAAACCACTTCACCTAATGCCAGCGTGCCTTCTCCCGAAGTTACGGCACCATTTTGCCTAGTTCCTTCACCCGAGTTCTCTCAAGCGCCTGAGTATTCTCTACCTGACCACCTGTGTCGGTTTGGGGTACGATTAATGATAATCTAGAGCTTAGAGGCTTTTCCTGGAAGCGGGGCATGAGCTACTTCGCCACCGTAGTGACTCGTCATCAGACCTCAGTGTATAGCGAACCGGATTTGCCTAATTCACCCACCTACATCCTTAAACCGGGACAACCGTCGCCCGGCCAGCCTAGCCTTCTCCGTCCCCCCATCGCAATTATCACCAGTACAGGAATATTAACCTGTTTCCCATCGACTACGCATTTCTGCCTCGCCTTAGGGGTCGACTCACCCTGCCCCGATTAACGTTGGACAGGAACCCTTGGTCTTCCGGCGTGCGGGTTTTTCACCCGCATTATCGTTACTTATGTCAGCATTCGCACTTCTGATACCTCCAGCATGCCTCGCAGCACACCTTCACAGGCTTACAGAACGCTCCCCTACCCAACAACATTTACATGTCGCTGCCGCAGCTTCGGTGCATGGTTTAGCCCCGTTACATCTTCCGCGCAGGCCGACTCGACCAGTGAGCTATTACGCTTTCTTTAAATGATGGCTGCTTCTAAGCCAACATCCTGGCTGTCTGAGCCTTCCCACTTCGTTTCCCACTTAACCATGACTTTGGGACCTTAGCTGGCGGTCTGGGTTGTTTCCCTCTTCACGACGAACGTTAGCACCCGCCGTGTGTCTCCCGTGATAACATTCTTCGGTATTCGTAGTTTGCATCGGGTTGGTAAGTCGGGATGACCCCCTAGCCGAAACAGTGCTCTACCCCCGAAGATGAGTTCACGAGGCGCTACCTAAATAGCTTTCGGGGAGAACCAGCTATCTCCCGGTTTGATTGGCCTTTCACCCCCAGCCACAAGTCATCCGCTAATTTTTCAACATTAGTCGGTTCGGTCCTCCAGTTAGTGTTACCCAACCTTCAACCTGCCCATGGCTAGATCACCGGGTTTCGGGTCTATACCCTGCAACTCATTCGCCCAGTTAAGACTCGGTTTCCCTACGGCTCCCCTATTCGGTTAACCTTGCTACAGAATATAAGTCGCTGACCCATTATACAAAAGGTACGCAGTCA
>NZ_JAMPQL010000048.1:0-4435 GCF_028482435.1 Providencia sp. PROV119 | reverse complement strand
ATTAGATTGTCCCTCTAAGACACGGAATCGGTGGCTACACCACATCAACCAAGCAGTTAAAATTTATTTGCTTGCTTTTTACAGGAGACAAATCAGGGAGATAATTGAGAACATAAGGGAAGTGGTGCTGATAGGCAGATTCGAACTGCCGACCTCACCCTTACCAAGGGTGTGCTCTACCAACTGAGCTATATCAGCACATCTTGGAGCGGGCAGCGGGAATCGAACCCGCATCATCAGCTTGGAAGGCTGAGGTAATAGCCATTATACGATGCCCGCAATGAACTCGGCTACCTGAGTTATCAGCTGCTAAATGTAACCTGAATAAACTTTTTTGAAAAGTTCTTCAGGAGATGGTGGTGGGAGAAGGATTCGAACCTTCGAAGTCTGTGACGGCAGATTTACAGTCTGCTCCCTTTGGCCGCTTGGGTATCCCACCTATCCAAATTGTTAATTGGTGCCGGCACCAAGAGTCGAACTCGGGACCTACTGATTACAAGTCAGTTGCTCTACCAACTGAGCTATGCCGGCATCAAGTGCTGCGCATTCTAGGAAGAGTGAGCGCGACTTGCAACAAAAAATTTTAATTTTTTGTTCGCTTGCTCACATTTTATGCACTTTTTGCGATTTTGCTGCTTTTTTCGCTATATTCAGCTTAAAACATCTACAGCAGAACACTACTATAATCCATTATTATTTAATCAGTAAAGAGCCCTTGCATCATTAAAAAGTGACTTAGGCCATTTTCTAGAGCAAAAAATGATGTTCTGTATCTTCGTTCCCTCTTTCTAACCGCTGCTTTTTTCAGCAACTCGTTCTATTTTTACAGCCTTCGTCAAAAAAAATTCACATAAAACATAAAAAGTTCTACGCCTACTATCTTTCACTCGCTATGATGCAACTTAATTTTACGGATACGGGTGTTTAGGCAACCTGTCCAACCTGCATAGAATAGGCAGATGTTGGTTTATGAAACAGACAGAGAATTTTATTACTACGCCATACTTAGAGTTTGATAGGGAACATTGGGCAACATTACGTGATTCAGTCCCTTTGACATTAACGTCTAGCGAATTGATAGAGTTGAAAGGTATTAATGAAGAACTCTCGATGGAAGATGTTATTGAAATCTACCTACCATTATCTCGTTTACTCAATTTTTATATTAGCTCCAATTTGCGCCGTCAGGCTGTATTAGAGCAGTTCTTAGGAACAAATGGAGCAAAGGTTCCCTATATTATTGGGATTGCAGGCAGTGTTGCTGTAGGCAAGAGCACAACGGCTCGTCTATTACAGGCCTTATTAACACGTTGGCCTGAGCATAGAAAAGTTGATTTAATCACGACAGATGGTTTTTTGTATCCTAATCAGGTACTCAAAGATCGAAATATCATGAAGAAAAAGGGTTTTCCTCAGTCTTACGATATGCGAAGACTCGTGAATTTCGTGTCGCAGATAAAATCAGGGGCGCGTAACGTTGTTGCACCGGTCTACTCACATCTTACTTATGATATTGTGCCTGACCAACAACAGGTTATTGATCAGCCTGATATCCTAATTCTAGAAGGCTTAAACGTGCTACAGAGTGATATGGACTATCCACATGACCCACATCATGTGTTTGTCTCAGACTTTGTTGATTTCTCTATCTACGTGGATGCAGACCCTGAATTATTAAAGCAGTGGTATATTGGTCGGTTCCTAAAGTTCCGCCAAGGGGCATTTTCCGATCCTGATTCCTACTTCCACAATTATTCTAAATTAAGCGAAGAAGAAGCCGTTAAAATTGCAGGCTCTATTTGGGATGAAATTAATGGTTTAAACCTAAAAGAAAATATCTTACCCACGAAAGAACGTGCAAGTTTAATAATGACCAAAGGCGAAAACCATTCTATCCAGAATGTTAGGCTTAGAAAATAAACACTATATGCCGGTATAACTTACCGGCATCATTTTATTATTTTTCGTTAGATCTTAGTGATATTTCCCCACCGATATAAGGAATAATTTCACCATTATCCTGTTGTAATAAAAGAGCACCTTGTTGATTTATTCCTTTTTCCACACCGGTGATAATTTTATCACCAATCAACAACTTAACCTTCCTTCCCAAGAAGTTATCTAATTCAAACCAACGCTCCAAAAAGGGAACTAATCCTTCCTTCTCAAATAAAACTAATGCTTTTTTCAGTGCATTAATAATATCAGCAGACAATTTATTTCTTTCTATATTTTCTACTTCATCAATTAATGAGGCCCACTCCTGATTAATTGTACCCTCTTTATCTACATTCTTTTTTTCCATACCAATATTAATTCCAATACCAATAATGATATGTGCGGCATCACCTGTTTTTCCTGTTAATTCCACAAGTATACCTGCTAGTTTTTTATCATTAAGATAAAGATCATTAGGCCATTTTACTTTTACTTTACCCCTGCTTAGTTTATTTAAGGTTTCAGCAATTATGATCCCCACAACTAAACTTAGTCCGACTGCAGCTGCCGGCCCTTGATCAAGCTTCCAGTACATCGATAGATATAGATTACAACCAAATGGTGAAATCCATTGCCGCCCGCGTCGACCTCTCCCCGCACTTTGGTACTCCGCCAGACATGTATCGCCTGATTTTAAGCTCGAAATTCTTTCAAGCATATACTGATTTGTTGAATCAATGACAGGCTCCACAATCACATCACTGCCCTGAATATATTGCTTAATTAACTCACCATTGAGCAAATTAAGCGTATGGGGCAATTTATAGCCTTTACCTGCGATAGTTTGCACTTCAATGCCCCATGAACGCAGTGTTTTAATATGTTTATTAATCCCTGCTCGTGTCATCCCTAATGTATCGCCTAGCTGTTGGCCTGAGTGGATTTGAGCATCAGATAAGATCTCTATCAATTGTAGCGGTGTACTGGTTTCTTTCATAAAATGCAGTCCATAGGGTTAATTTCGCCATGTTTACCAATAAACCTCACTTCTGGCTCAAGCATGATACCAAAATGCTTATGCACGGTTTGGCTGACATATTTAGCTAAGTCAACAATATCACGCCCTGTCGCATGGCATTTATTAATGAGGACTAAAGCCTGCCGTGTATGTACAGCAGCGCCACCTAATTCATAGCCTTTCAACCCACATTGGTCTATCAACCAGCCCGCAGCAACCTTTATTGAGCCATCTTCTTGGGCATACTGTGGGCAAGTTGGAAAACGTTGTTTTATTTGATGCGCTTTATCTGCTGTAATAATTGGGTTTTTAAAGAAGCTTCCCACATTGCCCGTCACGGCGGGATCAGGTAATTTTGCTTTCCGTGTCTGGCATACGGCATCAAACACTTGCTGTGGAGTCACTGTTTCGGCATCTAAGAGTGCTAAATCCCCATAGGTGAGTTTAGGTGACCATTGTTTAGCAAACTTCAAACCAACCCCAATAATCACATGAGAATGCTGATAGTCATGCTTAAAGATACTATCACGGTAGCCAAAATGGCAGGCCTCAGCCTCTATCCTTTCTGTCTTACCAGTTTGGAGGTTCAGAGTATCGACATACTCACATAAATCCTTCAGCTCAACACCATAAGCACCTATGTTTTGAATTGGTGCAGAACCTACACAGCCAGGTATCAAGGCTAAATTTTCAGCACCATAGATACCTTTACCCATTAAATATTCAATAAATTGATGCCAGTTCTCACCTGCCGCAGAATACACATGCCAATATTCTGGGGTCTCTGTGATAGTAATGCCTCTAATACGATTGAGAATTACCGCACCATCAAAGTCTTCAATAAATAACACATTACTTCCCCCTCCAAGGATCAAAACAGGTAACTGCTGTTTTTGCGCATTAAGCCATTGCTGATAAATCTCTTCTGCTGATCCAGCAATACAAACTGACTTTGCTTGTGCTTCAATACCGAGAGTATTAAAGGGTTTTAATTCAAGGGATGGGTTCATTGCAGCCTTCAATAGATAACCAATAAAGATGAGCTAAGTCTATCAGGCTGACCCGCGAGAATCATTAAATAATGAGATGCCTCTCATGACATTAGGAGTATTAGGTTGAAATGGCAATGTGTCAGGAACAAGAAAAAAGAAGATACAGAATAATTTGAATGGGGCTAAATAGCAAAAAGCCACCCTAAGGTGGCTTTTCTATGTTTAAAACCTAGCAGTTCCCTACTCTCACATGGGGAAGCCCCACACTACCATCGGCGCTACGGCGTTTCACTACTGAGTTCGGCATGGGGTCAGGTGGGACCACCGCGCTATTGCCGCTAGGTAAATTCTTTTTTAATACTGATAAATTCATGGTGCTGATACCCAGATTCGAACTGGGGACCTCACCCTTACCAAGGGTGTGCTCTACCAACTGAGCCATATCAGCAATATGGTGCGGTCAGTCAGTACTGACACAACCTTTAAA
>NZ_JAMPQL010000047.1:0-1212 GCF_028482435.1 Providencia sp. PROV119 | reverse complement strand
TAGACATGGAAATTTTATTAGCGTGGCCGTTTGAATACCAAGCCGTCAAAAATTTCCGTGCTAAACATGGGTTAACAACCCCTGTCATAGATCATCCACTATTAAAAACACCAATGGCGATTGATCACCGCCCAGATATGGTGGGTTGGAAACAAAATAGGCCTGCTATTTATGACCAAATGATTGATGACTTGATTTCGATTAATCCAGAGCTTCAAGTTATTCATAAGCTATTTTAACGATGGTAAATAGGCGGTAGTTGACCGCCTTTAGATATGGGTAATGTCATGAAGCTGACAGCACAAAGTAAACAAATTATTCGCGATAATAAGCTGCAAGCCTTTTATCTTGATGCAGTAAGCTATTTTGAAGAAGAGCATCAATCTGCATTAATACATTATGAAATTAAGCGAGAGGCGTTGTTTAATCAACTAAAGAAAAATTATGTGTACTTTGAATCGATTGGTCGAGCGAGCCAATATTTGTGCGTTACGCAGACAACACTCATGCTCTATTGTGGGAAATTTTACGCACAGTCACCGTTATTTCAAACGGTACAAGAGCATCTTGAACAAGTGGTTTTGTTCAAAGACCCAAAAAGTAAGGAGTGGTTGGAAGGTACGATTGAGCATTATCAAACTCTCGATTTATCACATAATGTCAGCGAAATTATCGATTATGCCAAAAAACGCTATCCGGTTATCGGTAATGACCCCTCAATACTAAAATCAGAAATTGAATTGTTTCTATTAAAGGATATGAATAAACAATTTAGTGATAACTATAAAGAAAAAGATTTATTTTTAAAAAAAGCGTTAAAGAATATTAATTCAATGCCAATACGTAAAGAGAATATTATTTTTCTTTGTGTTATTGCACAGTATCTAGATGGGCTGAACTGTTTTCAAGACGAACTCAGACCAAAGTGGTTTGGTCAGTTACAATTTTCAGGGCTTATCCCATGGAGCTTTGACTTAATATCATAGAAGCTCAGAACTATAAAGTAAGTGTAATGACGCCCGAAGAAAAAAGGAAAGCTTGTTGAACTAGTTAATGAAAAAGTTTATTTGGAATTGACAATAGTGAAGCACTAAATATGTAAGGATATTAATATGCGCAGCACAGTTAACGGTCGTAAAATTATTTTAAAAAATGATACCACCAACACAGGTGGTACAGTGCTTACGGGGTCTTCCCTTGCCAAACAAATCC
>NZ_JAMPQL010000046.1:0-2522 GCF_028482435.1 Providencia sp. PROV119 | reverse complement strand
GGTAGGATGAACATTTTCTCGTCTTATTAGTACGTATATTAAAGCCTGTTCGCCTTATTAAAATTAGGATGGTGATATTGCTAGAGAGGCTCCATAATGTTCAAATTTTTTATGGGAACCATGTTCCCGAGTAAATTAAAAACGCAAAAAATCGCATCTTATCCAGAAGACTATAATGCTAAAGGTTCGTTAGAAGACAGTCCTTATGTGTTAAAAATAAACTTGGAACAATGCCAAATAAAATCGACCAATTTTAATTATAGAAAGGTAGTCTCAATACCGTTATTTTTGGTTGTACTTGCTGTTTTCATATTCATGATTAATTCTTTTTTTGAAAACCATTATTCAAATTATAAGTCATTTATATCAGTTATTTATGGATATAAAGATATTTATGAAAATTCAGTAAATCCACCTGAGGCAGTAGAGTTATACCGTCCTTTTTTTGATAAAACCCCCAATTTATTTGATTACTTAATCTCTTATTACTCGGGAAATTTTTATGCAGGAACTGAGTATTCAATATATCTGACGATATTATTCGCATTCGCTTTTGGTTATGCCCTCTATATTACAGGGAAATCCGTCTTTATTGGGCCTTACCCAATATTGGTATTGGATAGAAAGCGTAATCTTTTATACACATGGGAAAATAAAAAAGTCTATGTAGCCCGTTATGAAGATGCTGGATATGCAGCTCCAAGTAATAATTTATTTATCAAGTTATTTACATTTAATTCAGACAAAAATCGATTAGAAACGATTCTATTTCAACCGAATGCATCGGTTCACAGTAGTTTGTTTCTCAGTGAAGAATATGAAAATAATGCGTTTGTTAGCTTTATTAACGCCTATATGCAAAAAGGAAGAGATGTAATCACTGATCATGATTTTGAAAGTGAGCCATTGAAGTTTTATTTTGGTCGCTATGAGCCCCCTGTTGATGTTGATGCACAAATCGCGAAAACCCTTAATCAACTTGACAAGGAAAAGCCTCATCATGCGTAGCACAGTTAACGGTCGCAAAATCATTTTAAAAAATGATACCACCAACACCGGTGGCACGGTGCTTACGGGGTCTTCTTTCGCCAAGCAAGCCCAAGGAATCGCCTGTGTGGGCGACTCGGTTTATTGTCCTTCATGTAAAAAACAGGCGCTATCGTTGAAGGCGATAGCTTAATGAAAATTAATGGTATCCCTGTCGCCTTAGAAGGCCACAAAGTGGCTTGTGGGTGTTCAGGGGGCAGTGTGCTTGTTGCAGCAGATTAAATGAGCCTGTAGATAATTTTGTGTAAGTTCCCCATGTATCATTTACATGTGGTCATTGATCCTCTGGGGCAATCTATCCCATCCATTTATTGGTATTACTTGGTGGATCGTCTTAAAGGTGAAATTGCGCCATTGCGTTACCGAAACGGTGATCCTAATGATAAACTTTATGGCTGTATTGATGAGGAAGGCACAGAATGACGAGTTTATATACGGCAACAAAGCACCCGGAGCAATTAGAAACCACGCCATTGATTGAAGAAAGTCATCACTACGATGATCCGTTGGAGCCTCAAAAACTGGTATTTTTAGATGCGGTCAATAAACAGCGTTGTGTGATTAACTCCCCACAGCGGAATAGCCAGCTCACTAATACAATACCTTTTTTTATCGTGTTACTCTTTATGGCTTTTTACACTGCATCTATTTTTTTTAAGGTGCATGTTGAAAATAAAACATCAATTGAAATGATGGCTAAACATGTAGAAAAAAAGTATGGTAATGAAAAAAAACAAAGTGAGTTATCAGCAAAGTTAATTGAATTATATAAACCTTATTTTGGAAAAGAAAAAATAAGTTTATGGGAGTATATAAAAGCTTACAATTCAGGTAACTTTGTTATAAATGGCCAATATGGTAAATATTTAGTTATCGGCTGGCTAATTTTTTTCCCGGGTTTTTTATGGTTATTGGGCTATCTCTCTTTCTTCACACCTCCGGTGTATCTCATTGCGGATAGGCAACGAGGAATACTGTATAGCTATGGGATGGGGAAAGTACGTTTAACACGCTATGAAGATGCACAATTCGGCTATGCAGGTAAAATGTTGGCGATTAAACTGTATGGCATTGATGAAAAAACAGGGCAATTGAAAACCATACTTTACAAGCCAAATGTTTCCCATTACTCCAGTTTCCTGACCAGTACCGACAGTGAAAACCATCGTTTTATCACGTTTCTCAATGCTTATATGCAAGAGGGGCGAGATGCCGTTTCGTCTGTCGATTACCAAGCCCGCAAACCCTTTTTGTTTTTTGGTAAAAACCCACTTCCTACTGATTTTGAGCAACAGGTCGAACAGATTTTAGCAAAGCTTGATCAGGAGAAAAAACGCAATGCGTAGTCTTGTGAACGGCAGAAAAATTATCTTAAAAAATGATACGACGAATACCGGAGGCACGGTGTTGACGGCCTCTTCTCTCGCCAAACAAACCCAAGGAGTCGCATGTGTGGGCGACTCTGTTTATTGTCC
>NZ_JAMPQL010000045.1:0-5015 GCF_028482435.1 Providencia sp. PROV119 | reverse complement strand
TTACTATGGAAGGCAACAAACAAGGTCTTATCTCCAGAGGATGTTCTTCAATAGACTCTATCGGGAACAAGAGCCAAGTAGGAAAAGAAGATCAAATTTTTATTTTGGAATTTAAAAACTCCATTACTAGACACCAAAATGTCAATCATTTACCAATAGACTTTATAAAACTTATAGATAAATCATCACCATTGATTCTTAGTGCCATATCAAATAATGAAGTACTCAAACTAATATTTGATTTTTATCGGACTTCGCAGGATGGGAAACAAGAAAAATATTATTCAATCCTTATTCAAGGGGCACAAATAGTTGATTTTCAACACGTTATCCACATAGTTTAACCCACAACATGAGCCAGCCCGAAGAACTAATCTCGGTTAATTATTCAGATATTACATGCACCCATCACATGGCGGGCACATCTGGTTATAGTATTAAAGAGAATAATATTTTTTAATAAACCTTAAGTAGTAGTATTTCTACACTACTACTTTTTTATTTGTTTAAGGAAAAACAAACATACTAAGTAAGAACATAACGATTATAATAACAACACATCCTATTATTGCTATTGGCAGAGTGGGTGAAAAAAGAAAGCATAAATAACATAGCACTGCTGTAATAGCTATATGGATAAGATCACTAAATTGTCTATACAAAAATGCAATCGAATTTTTAAAAACACTAATTATTTTATTCTTCATCACTAATTAACCCATCTAAATGCTTAAGAATTAATTCATCCGTAAATACTGAACTATCACCATAATAGTAAGATTCAATTAATGATCCCATATGAGGCTAAATAAAAAAATAAGTAAGATCTAGATTATTAGATTTTAATTTTAAATATAACCTTGGATATTTAATTTTCAATCTATCAGATGCTTTAACCATTTGTTCAAAAAGACCATATGTTGTTAAAGCCGACAGTTGCCAAGTAATAAATCTTTTCACTAAGGCATTCTTCGTGATATCTTTGATTATCTTTTGGGCTATTATATAAGCAATCGTATATACTAACATCTTCTTAACCATTTGTTTTTGTATTAATGAGTTAGTCATA
Organism: Providencia sp. PROV119; assembly: GCF_028482435.1. Classification (NCBI taxonomy): domain Bacteria; kingdom Pseudomonadati; phylum Pseudomonadota; class Gammaproteobacteria; order Enterobacterales; family Morganellaceae; genus Providencia; species Providencia sp. PROV119. The sequence continues at coordinate 3,946 of NZ_JAMPQL010000045.1, read as the reverse complement.
TTCTTTGTAGCTTCAGCATAAATTTTTATTTTCTTCTTTCTTTCTTCAGAAGATGAGTCCATTAAATCATTAATAATTATTTCAACGGTATCTATAATAATATCAGGATTCTTAACAATCTCCCAAATTAAACTTAAAATTCGCTCATCTTCTTCTTTAGTTTTTTACCATATTTTTCATATACTGCATCATGGATCTCATCGTATTGATCGCCCAAATCTTCCCGATGTAAAAACATATGAGAGGTTCTACGAATAGACCTTTTACTGCCTAGATAAGCCGTATTTGCGATATCCTCGACATCTTTAACGACTGAATCGATCATCGAGCCGTATAATTCCTTTTCTTCCGGTGTCATAATTTGACCTTTATCATATAAATAGATTAATATTCTTTTATCTTACTTTTGATTCAAAATCAAACATCAATGTATTTTTATAGATGTAATGTTATTCTGATTAGGTTACAGACGATCTGTCCACTCCCCATTAATCGTGATGCTGGTGGGCTCACCAACATCATTAACTTTAGTATGCCTTACAAGGCAACATTAACTTGTATTGTATAAGTGATCTACTTTTAATCTTTTTCTGCATCATTGAACCACTTAGGCATAGGGTTTTCATCTATAGATAACTTGATAAAAGAATCATCGCCGTTTTGATTCTTTATACATCTTATTTCTTCAAACCCCCATTTTCCATTTCTATCAGAATAATAGACAGTATACTTATCAGCATGAAAACCAAAATATCTTTCTTTAGGATTACTTATTTTCCTCTGCCCACAATATGCTGAGGTTTTCCACTCAAAATTTGTAGCAAAATCAAGTGATAACACCATGAAATTGCCCATCCATATTGGGGCCAAAGTTAATGTAATTGAAGTAATGCCGATAAGAAGTAAGTTTGAGCCAAGCGTAATAGGCAGAACGACTTGTTTTCATTAAATTGCAGAGCTTCAGCACGGGAAACTGTGAAGATAATTGCTTAATCGTTTTAAACGCTACTTGGTTTCCTTTAGCAGGAGGGCGCTGGCTTTTTTAGGATTTCTTTCTCCATCCTAAGTTCTTTAATTTCCTTTCGAAGCCTTAATTAATAGCTCAGCTCTATCATCTGAATTCAAGCTGTTACCCGATTGCTCAGCGTCGAATTTTGCTTTCCAGTTATAAAATAATTTATCGGTGATCCCTAAAGAAGCTGCCGCTTTTGGCACGCTATAGCCTGGCTCGGTGACTGATGCGACCGCCTCTTGCTTAAACTCAGTAGTATAAATTCTGTTTGTTCGTTTTTTCATTTAACACCTCAATAATTGGATTATATTCCATTATTAAAGTGTCTTGTTTTATTAAAGCAGAACACTAGCATAGGAAATATTAAAACAAAACACATCACAAGATAAGGATGGCCTTATGACCACTTTTTATTGGTCGCGTGCCAATCACGAGCAACTTTTTCAAAGGTATTGAATTCCTTTTGCTGCTCTTCCTTTAATTCTTTCTTGTGTTCGCGTGGATAAATACCTAAAGTAACTTGCTTTCTGGCAGCATCCCTTCTTTCTCTGGCATCTGCTAAAGAAATTTCAGGGTATACACCAAAAGCCATCAAATGTTGTTTACCGCCAAAGCGAAAACGGAAACGCCAGTATTTAGAACCATTGGGGTGAATATACAGAAACAAGCCATCACTGTTTGTCAGTGTGTAAGCTTTCTCGTCTGGTTTACCTGCACGAACTTTCGTATCAGTTAATGCCATATTCTTTGTTCTCTTCCCCCCAGACTGGGTATATATACGAGATATCTCAGATGATTTCGCGTTACATAGATAACTACGGGCCTACGCTACAGGATGCGCCTGCATGTACTATCATTAGCAATGCATCAATAATGCATAATAAATATTATCGAAGCGACAGATATACTCACATACAGGTTGGGCTGGATTGACATTCATTGACTAAAAATGCGAGGAAAGCCTTGTAACCTTAAGATTCAGGCATAAAAAAAGACGCCTTGAGCGTCTTAATTTTCACTTTAGTGGTGCCGAAGGCCGGACTCGAACCGGCACACCCGAAGGCGGTTGATTTTGAATCAACTGCGTCTACCAATTCCGCCACTCCGGCACGAAGTGATGTGTTTCTTGGAAAACGTGGCTATTATACTTGCCTTGTCTCGACTAGCAACATTTATCTTGATTATTCAGTTTGTTCGATTAAAAAAAAAGCATGTTGCTTAATATCTCCCTGATTGATATACCGTCCTGCCTTCTAAAATTGAATAACTACTCTCTCTATTAGCCATTTAATGCTTTTTGCTTAATGATCAGCCTAGACATATGTTACTTTAGTCAAATATTTGATTTAATCATTTGCTTCATCAAGGCTGCTGGCGACTTCATACGATTTTTGCTAGCGTATGCACATTGTTGAATTAGTAAAGGTATTTATACATGGGTTTTATAGGCTGGATAGCGACTGGCGTAGTTATTGGCATCCTAATAGGTGCATTAATGAAGGTCTTCGCTAAGAAAAAATAACCTTGGTCTGCTCGACCATCTGCAAAATTACCTATCGGCTGGCTCCTAAACATGAAGAGATCGTTTCTAAAAATTCTGTCAGTGTCTGCATTGTCTCTCGCATTAGCAGCTTGCTCAACGACGACAGAAAAACAACCTAAGTTTTTACAAGGCAATAATGACGCTGAGTCGAATGACTGGCGAGTGTTTGAAGGCGATAGAAGAACCTATGAGCGGGTTGCGAAGATTGTCGATCTGTATGCAAATCGCATTTTTAACGAAAGCGATGCTCGGGGCATGGCAATCATTGTTATTGATAATAACCAAACACTATCACGCTATTATGGGGAAACCGCCCCCGGAAATGGTAAAAAACCGGGCCCTCATTCGCTAGTTAGGATTGCCTCTATCACTAAGTTAATGACCAGTGAAATCTTAATTAAGCTGGAGCAGGATAAAAAATTACTGATAACGGATCCTCTACAACAATACAGTTATCATGGCGTCACTGTACCTGATAATAGTAGTGGTCACCCTATCCGTTTATACCATTTAGCAAGCCATACCAGCGGATTACCACGTGAGCAGCCGGGGGGGAAATGGGGTAGACCTGTTTTTATTTGGCCAACGCAGGATAATCGTTGGAACTGGCTAAAAAATGGTAAACTCGATGCGACACCGGGAACCGAAGCTGCTTACTCAAACCTTGCTTATGATCTGCTTGCTGATGCAATGGTTAAAGCATCGGGGCAGTCCTATCCACAGTTGTTCAGTCGTTATGTAACTTCTCCAGCCAAAATGACCGAAACAACCTATACGCCTAACGCCTCTCAATGCGCAAGGTTGATGGAAGGCACTAAGCCAAGCCCATGCCATAACACTTTAGCGGCGGCAGGAAGCGGTGGTGTCTATTCTACGCCTGCGGATATGCAAAAGTGGATGCAGCAATTTTTATCGACGGATAAAAACCTAAGAAAAGCCACAGCAGCACGTGAGCAAGGTATTTACTTCCCAAGAGAAAAATTACTTGATGTCAAAGGCATGGATGTTGCAGGTCATGCGGATGGTATTGGCCTTGGCTGGGTTTATATGAAGCCACAAAATGGTCGGCCGGGGATTTATCAGAAAACGGGTGGTGGAGGTGGGTTTAATAGCTATATGGCGATGATCCCACAACAAAATATCGGCGTTTTTGTGGTGATGACCCGCAAAGACAGCAGTAAGTTTAGTAAGTTAACCGTGGGGGTTAATGATATGGTGGCCGCTCTATCGGCTAACCATGCGTATGGAAAACATTGAAAGCGTACCGCCGACGCAATGAATGCACTGGCGAGTTATGCCCCAACCCTAAGACACTATTTTATTCAACTTGTTGCCCTTAAATTAGCAATAGGTTGATAAACAACCATTTGTTGTCATTGCTAAACAGCAAA
>NZ_JAMPQL010000044.1:0-5669 GCF_028482435.1 Providencia sp. PROV119 | reverse complement strand
TGCACGCTTAAAAATAATAAAAGCAGACTTGACCTGATAGTTTGGCTGTGAGCAATTATGTGCTTAGTGCATCTAACACCTGAGTTAAGCCGCGCCGCGAAGCGGCGTCGGCTTGGACGAATTGTTAGGCCGCATATCGCGACCTGAAAGCGGCACGCAAGACCTCAACCTTTTCCGCCCCGAGTGAGGTGCATGCGAGCCTGTAGGACTCTATGTGCTTTGTAGGCCAGTCCACTGGTGGTACTTCATCGGCATAGTAAAAGTAATCCCAGATGATCGCCTCCCAGCTGTTACAACGGACTGGCCGCCCGGCGATGACGCCCTCAGCCGCCTCTGGGCACGAGCCCTGCGGAGCCTCCGCGATTTCATACGCTTCGTCTGCCCACCAAGCAGGTTCGCAGTCAAGTAACTCATCCCCGATCTCCGCTAAGAATCCATAGTCCAACTCCTCCATGACGCGCCCGCCGAGCATTTCAACTATTGCCTCGAGCTCGCCGCGCCTCTCGCCGGGAAACGTCAGATCAATATCATCGTGCTTGCGTGTTACACGCCCTAGCCGTGCATCGATCGCCCAGCCCCCACCGATCCAGAGCGGCAGATTTCGCTCATCTGCCGCAGCTAGAATTTTGTGTATCAATGTGACCTGCGTTGTGTCCATGCGGCCTAACTTTGTTTTAGGGCGACTGCCCTGCTGCGTAACATCGTTGCTGCTGCGTAACATCGTTGCTGCTCCATAACATCAAACATCGACCCACGGCGTAACGCGCTTGCTGCTTGGATGCCCGAGGCATAGACTGTACAAAAAAACAGTCATAACAAGCCATGAAAACCGCCACTGCGCCGTTACCACCGCTGCGTTCGGTCAAGGTTCTGGACCAGTTGCGTGAGCGCATACGCTACTTGCATTACAGTTTACGAACCGAACAGGCTTATGTCAACTGGGTTCGTGCCTTCATCCGTTTCCACGGTGTGCGTCACCCGGCAACCTTGGGCAGCAGCGAAGTCGAGGCATTTCTGTCCTGGCTGGCGAACGAGCGCAAGGTTTCGGTCTCCACGCATCGTCAGGCATTGGCGGCCTTGCTGTTCTTCTACGGCAAGGTGCTGTGCACGGATCTGCCCTGGCTTCAGGAGATCGGAAGACCTCGGCCGTCGCGGCGCTTGCCGGTGGTGCTGACCCCGGATGAAGTGGTTCGCATCCTCGGTTTTCTGGAAGGCGAGCATCGTTTGTTCGCCCAGCTTCTGTATGGAACGGGCATGCGGATCAGTGAGGGTTTGCAACTGCGGGTCAAGGATCTGGATTTCGATCACGGCACGATCATCGTGCGGGAGGGCAAGGGCTCCAAGGATCGGGCCTTGATGTTACCCGAGAGCTTGGCACCCAGCCTGCGCGAGCAGCTGTCGCGTGCACGGGCATGGTGGCTGAAGGACCAGGCCGAGGGCCGCAGCGGCGTTGCGCTTCCCGACGCCCTTGAGCGGAAGTATCCGCGCGCCGGGCATTCCTGGCCGTGGTTCTGGGTTTTTGCGCAGCACACGCATTCGACCGATCCACGGAGCGGTGTCGTGCGTCGCCATCACATGTATGACCAGACCTTTCAGCGCGCCTTCAAACGTGCCGTAGAACAAGCAGGCATCACGAAGCCCGCCACACCGCACACCCTCCGCCACTCGTTCGCGACGGCCTTGCTCCGCAGCGGTTACGACATTCGAACCGTGCAGGATCTGCTCGGCCATTCCGACGTCTCTACGACGATGATTTACACGCATGTGCTGAAAGTTGGCGGTGCCGGAGTGCGCTCACCGCTTGATGCGCTGCCGCCCCTCACTAGTGAGAGGTAGGGCAGCGCAAGTCAATCCTGGCGGATTCACTACCCCTGCGCGAAGGCCATCGGTGCCGCATCGAACGGCCGGTTGCGGAAAGTCCTCCCTGCGTCCGCTGATGGCCGGCAGCAGCCCGTCGTTGCCTGATGGATCCAACCCCTCCGCTGCTATAGTGCAGTCGGCTTCTGACGTTCAGTGCAGCCGTCTTCTGAAAACGACACCATGTGCAAACGATGTCAGAATAGAGTTAAATTTCCTATTGATTGACATATTCCGTCAAAGGTAATAGATTTCATCCTGACACTTTTGCCTTTGGAGGCATCTTGCAAGGTCAACGCATCGGCTATGTCCGCGTCAGCAGCTTCGACCAGAACCCGGAACGGCAATTGGAGGGTGTTCAGGTGGCGCGGGTGTTCACCGACAAGGCTTCTGGCAAGGACACCCAGCGTCCCGAGCTGGAAAGGCTGCTGGCCTTCGTCCGCGAGGGCGACACCGTGGTGGTGCATAGCATGGACAGGCTGGCACGCAACCTTGATGACCTGCGCCGCATCGTCCAAGGGCTGACACAACGGGGCGTGCGCATGGAGTTCGTCAAAGAAGGGCTGAAGTTCACCGGCGAGGACTCACCGATGGCCAATCTGATGCTGTCGGTCATGGGAGCCTTCGCTGAGTTCGAGCGCGCCCTGATCCGCGAACGTCAGCGCGAGGGAATCGTGCTGGCCAAGCAGCGCGGTGCCTACCGGGGACGAAAGAAATCGCTGAACAGCGAACAAATTGCCGAGTTGAAACGGCGAGTTGCGGCAGGCGACCAAAAAACCTTGGTGGCCCGTGACTTCGGCATCAGCCGCGAAACCTTGTACCAGTACCTGCGGGAAGACTGACCATGCCACGCCGCTCAATCCTGTCCGCCACCGAGCGCGAAAGCCTGCTGGCACTGCCAGATGCCAAAGACGAACTGATACGGCACTACACGTTCAACGAAACCGACCTGTCGGTGATCCGTCAGCGTCGCGGCGCCGCGAATCGATTGGGCTTCGCTGTGCAGCTTTGCTACTTGCGATTCCCTGGCACCTTTTTGGGCGTCGATGAGCCTCCGTTTCCGCCCCTGTTGCGCATGGTGGCCGCGCAACTCAAGATGCCAGTGGAAAGTTGGAGCGAGTACGGCCAGCGCGAACAGACACGGCGGGAGCACTTGGTCGAGCTGCAAACGGTTTTTGGGTTCAAGCCCTTCACCATGAGCCACTATCGGCAAGCCGTGCATACATTGACCGAGCTGGCCTTGCAGACCGACAAAGGCATCGTGCTGGCGAGCGCACTTGTCGAGAATCTGCGGCGGCAGAGCATTATCCTGCCCGCCATGAATGCCATCGAGCGCGCAAGCGCCGAGGCCATCACCCGTGCCAACCGACGCATTTACGCGGCGCTGACCGATTCTTTGTTATCACCCCACCGTCAGCGCCTGGACGAACTTCTCAAGCGCAAGGACGGCAGTAAAGTGACGTGGCTGGCATGGCTGCGCCAGTCGCCTGCCAAACCGAACTCTCGCCACATGCTCGAACATATTGAGCGCCTGAAATCCTGGCAAGCACTTGATCTGCCCGCAGGCATCGAGCGGCAGGTTCACCAGAACCGCCTGCTCAAAATCGCTCGTGAAGGTGGCCAGATGACGCCTGCTGATCTGGCAAAGTTCGAGGTGCAACGACGCTATGCCACGCTGGTAGCGCTGGCCATCGAAGGCATGGCCACCGTCACCGATGAAATCATCGACCTTCACGATCGCATCATCGGCAAGCTGTTCAACGCGGCCAAGAACAAGCATCAGCAGCAGTTCCAGGCTTCCGGCAAGGCGATCAACGACAAGGTGCGGATGTATGGGCGCATCGGTCAAGCGTTGATTGAGGCCAAGCAAAGCGGCAGCGATCCGTTCGCCGCCATCGAGGCCGTTATGCCCTGGGACACCTTCGCCGCCAGCGTCACCGAAGCGCAAACATTGGCGCGGCCTGCCGACTTTGATTTCCTGCACCACATCGGTGAAAGCTATGCCACGCTACGCCGCTACGCGCCGCAGTTCCTGGGCGTGCTCAAATTGCGGGCTGCGCCCGCCGCCAAGGGTGTGCTCGATGCCATCGACATGCTGCGCGGCATGAACAGCGACAGCGCGCGCAAGGTGCCCGCCGATGCGCCAACCGCATTCATCAAGCCGCGCTGGGCAAAGCTGGTTCTGACCGACGACGGCATCGACCGGCGTTACTACGAGTTATGCGCCCTGTCGGAGCTGAAGAACGCGCTGCGCTCCGGTGATGTCTGGGTGCAGGGTTCTCGCCAGTTCAAGGACTTCGACGAATACCTGGTGCCGGTCGAGAAGTTCGCCACTTTGAAGCTGGCCAGCGAATTGCCGCTGGCAGTGGCCACCGACTGCGACCAATACCTGCATGACCGGTTGGAATTGTTGGAGGCGCAACTCGCCACAGTCAACCGCATGGCTGCGGCCAACGACTTACCGGATGCCATCATCACCACCGCGTCAGGCCTGAAGATCACGCCGCTGGACGCGGCAGTACCAGACGCCGCGCAAGCCATGATCGACCAGACAGCTATGCTGCTGCCGCACCTCAAAATCACCGAGTTGCTGATGGAGGTCGATGAATGGACGGGCTTCACCCGCCACTTCACACACCTGAAGACCAGCGACACGGCCAAGGACAAAACCTTGCTGTTGACGACGATCCTGGCCGACGCGATCAACCTGGGTCTGACCAAAATGGCCGAGTCCTGCCCTGGCACCACCTACGCCAAGCTGTCTTGGCTGCAAGCCTGGCACATCCGCGATGAAACCTATTCGACGGCGCTGGCCGAGCTGGTGAATGCGCAGTTTCGGCAACCCTTCGCCGGCAACTGGGGTGACGGCACCACGTCATCGTCGGACGGCCAGAACTTCAGAACCGGCAGCAAAGCAGAAAGCACTGGTCATATCAACCCGAAGTATGGAAGCAGTCCAGGACGGACTTTCTACACCCATATCTCCGACCAGTACGCGCCCTTCAGTGCCAAGGTGGTCAACGTGGGCATTCGTGATTCAACTTACGTGCTTGATGGCCTGCTGTACCACGAGTCGGACTTGCGCATCGAGGAACACTACACCGACACGGCAGGCTTCACCGATCACGTGTTTGGCTTGATGCATTTGCTGGGATTTCGCTTCGCGCCGCGTATCCGTGACTTGGGCGAAACCAAGCTATTCATCCCCAAGGGCGATGCCGCCTATGACGCGCTCAAGCCGATGATTAGCAGCGACAGGCTGAACATCAAGCAAATACGCGCCCATTGGGATGAAATTCTGCGGCTGGCCACCTCCATCAAGCAAGGCACGGTAACGGCTTCGCTGATGCTGCGCAAACTCGGCAGCTACCCGCGCCAGAACGGCTTGGCCGTGGCGTTGCGCGAGCTGGGGCGCATCGAGCGCACGCTGTTCATTTTGGATTGGCTGCAAAGCGTGGAGCTGCGCCGCCGCGTCCATGCGGGGCTGAATAAGGGCGAGGCGCGCAACGCGCTGGCCAGGGCGGTCTTCTTCTACCGATTGGGTGAAATCCGCGACCGCAGTTTTGAGCAGCAGCGCTACCGGGCCAGCGGCCTCAATCTGGTGACGGCGGCCATCGTGTTGTGGAACACGGTATATCTGGAGCGTGCCACCAGTGCTTTGCGTGGCAACGGCACGGCGCTGGACGACACATTGTTGCAATATCTGTCGCCGCTGGGGTGGGAGCACATCAACCTGACCGGCGATTACCTATGGCGCAGCAGCGCCAAGGTCGGTGCGGGGAAGTTTAGGCCATTGCGACCGCTGCCACCGG
>NZ_JAMPQL010000043.1:0-5738 GCF_028482435.1 Providencia sp. PROV119 | reverse complement strand
CAATTTGAAAGTATCTGGTGATATTAAGCCACCAACCTGTATGGTTAATGGAGAAGAGCAAACCAATATCATATATGACATGGGAAAACTCTCTGTTGATGTTATACCTATGTCGAGCATGTATATTTTTCCCGAAAATTCGAAAGTAAAAAATACCGTTACGGTGACATGTGATGCTCAAACATATTTAATATTTATGGCGACAGATACCTACCAAGGTTTGAGTTTACCTTCAACACCGGTATCAAGCTCGTATTCACATAAATATTTTCATATTAATGGGGGTAAACCGGCCGCACTTGGTGGTGTCTCATTTTTGGTAAAAGATGCTAAGGTCGATAATAATTCTGGATATGTTCGCCGTTTATATAATTCAACACATGCCACTTCTAGGCTTGGAGATTATGTATTGACTAAAGGTGAATACTATGGATGGTCTAATACTAAGCATGAAGCCGGGGGTAAAGATGCATTTATGCAATCATTAATACCTGGAAAAGTCTTTTCAGCGAGTTTTGAACAAGACAGTGTATTTATTAACTCACGAGATGATTTAGCTAAAGCAAATATTGAACTTAATGATGAACTTAATTATAACGCAGAAGCTGTAATTACATTTAGCTTTAGTCTTTAATAATGAAAAAAATGGGCATGTATCTTATGCGGATAATATTATATCAACTTACAGTAGTGTTAATGTTCTATTTTTGTGATTATTCAAATGCTCAGGGCGTATATAGGCAAAATATAATCACCGATATTGTGACACCTCCAAGTTGTGAAATTATCCCACCAAATAACGGGAACTATCAATTTTCCCAGTTACATGCCCATTATTTTAAATTAAACAAAGTCACAGCGCTTCCAGAATTAAAACAAACATGGCAAGTGATGTGCAATACACCGATAAATTTATTTTTAAAAATTATTGATAATCGTCATGATTCCTCCCGTATGGATGATGAAAGCTATTTTGGGTTAGGTAACGTAAATGGTTCAGGGAAAATAGGTGATTATCGATTAACGTTGAGTCATGCCAATGTTGATAATGAAAAAGCGGAGTTGTTTTTAAGCGAAAATTTATCAGGAACAAGAACATCTGCTATAACGGTGAAAAAAAATAGAACCTATGGTTGGTTAACGGGTGAAAGTCATATTGCCTCGGGAAAATTATTTTCTGTTGATATTACTGTTTCGCCTAAACTTAATTCTTTAAAAGAAACCCATGGGCCTATTGTTAATGGTGCTGAATTAGACGGTAATGCTGAATTGATTTTTTCATTTGGCATTTAATGCCTGAACACATTAATTATAATTAAGCAATGAGCATGTATGTTATATACTAATAAAAAAACACGACGTTACTATTTTTTTATGGCTTTAATATTCATGTTATATAATGAGTATTCATATTCATCAAATCAAGATAATGCTGATAAAAACTCAAAAGTGAATTTTGATATTGATTCATTAAAGGCACTTGGTTACGGTGAAGAAGTCGCTGATTATTTTATGCAAGGGAGCCAATTTCTTCCTGGTAACCATGATGTCACAATACAATTAAATGGTGATCAAACTTATTCTGTTAATGCCAAAATAGATGATAGTGGTCATCTTTGCCTTGATGATAGTTTGCAGAAGACGTTGAGATTAAAATCGACAAATTTAGAAGATGGATGTCATGTTTTTCAAGATGTCTATCCTGATTCACGGGTGGTAATGCGACCTAATGAGTTTGCTATTGATATTACAGTCGCTGAAAACAACTTTGATCCTAAGTTGCTAGGTCGTGAATTGACTTATGGTGGCTTTGGTTTAGTTAATAACTATCGAATTTACGGTATGCATATTAATGGCCATAATAACCAAGAGTTTTATCAAGGTGAATTTGAAACGGGAGCAAACTGGAATAACTGGGTTTTACGCAATAATAGTAGTTTTTCTTCAAGTAAAGGAAACTCAGAGTATCAATTTAATGAAACAGTATTATCGCGTAGTATCGAGTCATTAAAGTCTCAATTTGAAATAGGTCAACTGAATAGCCGAGGCAGTTATTATTCTGGTATACCAGTTAATGGCATTCAACTCTATTCGGACAGTGCATTACAGCTTAATAATCGATTAGTTGTACCGATAGCTGGTTTTGCAAATTCGCCATCAACCGTAGAGGTTCAGCAAAATGGTCGTCTGCTCTATCGAACAATAGTGCCTGCTGGTCCTTTTGAACTAAATAGAATTAATAATATTATCAATGGAACACCAGTTGATGTAACAGTTATTCAAGATAATGGTGAGCGTCAGAAATATCAAGTAATGACCTCAAATCAAGCAACTGAAAATTTATCACCTTTATCTTATCAATTTTTTATTGGTAAATATCGTACAGTCAATAGTGTTCAAGAAAGTGATAATCCTTTAATTAGTAGTTTGGAAGCAAGCGCACAATATAAAAAAATAGATTATTCAGCAGGGGCTTTATATTCAGATAAATATCAATCTGTAAGTGGTGGTGTTCATTCTTCATTTGGAGAAAAACTACTCATTAATGGTGGAGGCAATGTTTCAATTTCTCGTAATGATGAAAAAGAGGGAAGCCAGTTAGACTTTAATACATCGTTGGCCAAAGGTGCCGCATCATTGGGAGTCTCATTTCTATATCGCAGTCATGAGTATCCGACGTTAGATAGTACATTAGAAAAACAGCAACCAATAATGGATGAAGATGCATGGAATTTACCATGGTTTAGTCGAGACCTTCAGACTTCTTCTTCACTTTATACAAGTTGGGGTGATATTAACTGGGGAAGTTTTAGCTATAGTTTAAATTATAACCATTATTATGGAGACGGTTCAGATACAGTAAGTCATTTAGTCGGTTATAGCAGAAAGATCGGTGATGTCTCATTAAATTTATCTTTTCAGTCTGGAACAGATCAAGACAATCGCTTTTATCTGAATGCATCAATCCCAATAAATAGCCGTTCAAGTGCAAGTATACAAAGCCAATATTACGATGACCGTAGTACTTTAATGGCGAATTATAACTATAGACAGAATGATAGGTGGAATTACTCTATCGGTGCAGGTCGTAGCAGTGATGTAAATCGTGTTAACGGGAGCATTAATAATACGAATGCTTATACACAATTATCATTAAATGCTTCCATGACTGAAAATAATGTTTACTCATTTATGTCATCTGCTACAGGCGCTATTGCTTATTCAAATGGGCTAGTTGCAACCTCTTCAGTGCCATTAAGTAATACTTTTGGGATTATATATATTCCAAATCAACCAAATGTTAAGGTGAGTGCGTTAGGCAGTGGTTCAACAATCACGAATCATTTTGGTACGGCTGCCATTTCGTCATTACCAACAAATAGGAAAACAACGGTTCAATTGAACACGCAAGATTTACCGTTAAATATTCGGCTTGATACCACTTCGTTCGATGTTGCAGTTGCTAGAGGAAGTGTTATTACAAAAGAAATTAAAGCTACCGAAATGAGACAGTTATTACTGAGTATTACGCTTAAAAACGGTCAAAAAGCACCTAGTGGTGCAAGCTTAATAAATAAAAAAGGAAAGTATGTCAGTGCCATTATGGGTGAAGGGAATACTTTTTTAACTAACGAACAAATTGGTGATGAATTAATTCTTCGTTCGCCAAACTCAGATGATTGTATTGTGAAATACACAGTACCAGAACATTTTTCATCTGAGTTGCTTTATGAAGAAGTAGACGCAATATGTCAATAAGTCATCAAAAAACTAAACATAGATTTTGATAAAGAGGTTATTTATGAAAAAAATATTTGCAACTATTCTTTCAAGCTTTTTATTAATAGTGAGCACAAATGTTCATGCAAGTTTCCAATTAGAAACCATGACTGTAATATTAGATGCAGGAGAAGGGCGAAAGGTTTTTAATGTTAAAAATACCGGTAATTCACCTATTTTATTATCAACCAAAGTTGAAGAGCTAGATGGTTCAACAAAACTTGCTGGTGATATTATGATTTCGCCACCGATTGTTCGTATTGAACCTCAACAAAGTCAACAAATTAATTTTATTTTGAAAAAAGGCGTTGATATTTCCGATGAAGTAATTTTAAAAGCATCATTTCAAGGTATTGGGGCAAGTAAAGAGAATGTCACTAAAATGCCTATTCGTCAGGATGTGGCAATGTTAGTTTCTCCTGCTAATATGAAAGTGAGCCAAACACCTTGGGACGCTCTTTCAGTGAGCCAAAAAAATAATCAGTTAACATTAAAAAATAATGGAAAGCAAGTCATTAGGTTATCACCCTCATTTAAAGTTTTACCGAGTAACGAAGATTACGCGCTAGACCAGTTTTATATCAGACCTGGTGAAAGCAAAGTTGTCAATATTAAAGGTAATGCAACGAGTATATCTATCTCCCCTTTAAGTCGTTATGGATTTAAAATGAGTGATAACGCTATTTTAGCTGTGGAACACTAATTCCCTATTATAGGCAATTAGATATTAAGGCCCATTTATCTTTAGCATATTTAATGGGGTTTAATTTTTCAGGATATATAGTAAAAGGGTAATTTAACCTTGAATAATGTAATACCTAAAAACTTTTTCACCAAAGTGATTGGTGAAGAAATTAAGAGATTGCGAAAAGCAAGTTCATTTTCAGGGACAAAAATGGCGAGTGAATTAGGCATTTCGCAGCAACAATACTCTCGATATGAAAGGGGGGTTAATACAATATCTGTTGATGCTTTACTAAATATATTGTGCATTCTTGATTGCGATGTGAGTTCCTTTTTTTCATATCTGCGTCAGCAGATAGAAAAAGATAATCATGAATTGTATGATACATTAAAGCCATTGTTTTATAACTTTGAGACTCATACAGAGATAGAAAAGTATTTTTTAAAAAGAGGCCTTTAAATTTAAAGATAGAGTTGGTTTGCTTTAGAACAGCCTAATTTTATTAAGGTGGCAAGTTTATACGGCTTATGCCACCTTGATATTAACTGAGGCAATTCATGCTTTACCTATAATTGACTGCCTGAGATTGAGTAAAACCGACTTTATCATCTAGAGTTTTGTAGTGATAAGATAAAAAATCGTGATAGTCGTTTTATACTAAAGGAAATAGGCAAGGTAAACTTGATGTTGAAACAATATTACTCGTGATATTGTGTATTACCTTGACGATACTTCTTCTAAAGTGATTAATAATCATAGGGATAAAGGTTATTATTATGAAGTGTTTTTCCAATGTGAATAATTACTCTCTAACCGAGTTAAAATTAAAAGGATTTATGTTTAATTATTAAACTACATTAAATTAGGTATTTTATTCTTTTCTTTAGTTCTTATTATGATTTGTTTGGAGTTATTTCCTCATTAATCATAGGTGCGATAGCTAGATGTTAATCTACTTTATTGTTTTTAATGATGAAATAAAATGTTACATTTGTGATTTTTTAGGCTAAAGTGCAGTTTACTCGATTTTGGTGTAATGATAATTATAAAAAAGTTATCTATAATACTTACATCTGAAAAACATTATTTCAGTAAGATATTTTAAAATTACATAAAAGTAGAATGTTTTATCATATTTAGAGGTGTTTAATACCAGTAACCAAAATTATTTATTATAGCTCTTGTTAAGCTAAGAAATGACAGCGAGTTTAAATATTTTTCTCTATGTATTACTAATATAAATGTTGGTAATAGATTCTATTTTTCTTTTTTT
>NZ_JAMPQL010000042.1:0-8542 GCF_028482435.1 Providencia sp. PROV119 | reverse complement strand
CCGGATTACCATAGCTGTCTCATTTTAGGGGATGTGGACAACGCGAAATCATCTGAGATATCTCGTATATACCCACTCTGAGGTGAAGAGAACAAAGAATATGGTATTAACCGATACAAAAGTTCATGCAGCTAAACCGGACGAAAAAGCTTACACACTAACTTTGTTAGTCTTTATTCGTTCTAGTGAATTGTGCTTTGCCCGCAGGGATGAAATTGATTTTGATAATGCCAAGTAGATGATCCCCGCGAAACGTGAAGCGATAGGTGAGGTTAAGCACTCTCATTGCTTTATGATAAATCGATCAAAACCGCTGTTGACGGTGAAGGTTTTTATACTACCTAGTTTAGAATGAGGTTATCTCAGCGACATTTAGCAGCGATGAAATCAAAGGGGCCTAGGCCCCTTGGGCTTACATTGGCTTGTCTGTTGAAATCGCTGAGAAAGTAGCAAAAGATCCAATTATAAATAAGCTGTCAAATAGAGAATTACTGGCGTTTATAGTAACTCTCTACATTATCCTTTCTAAAACTTACCATAATACTTCAGTTGACATTAATCATTATCATTTTTAGAGTAATTTGTTTCCTATTTTATTTTTAAAGTTTATTATCAATTATAATCAATCTTTTTTTGATCAATATTGGTTTTTTATTTTTATTGCGGAAGAGGGAGAAGGCGAATTAATACGAGTAAATTCTATTATAATGTGTAAATAATACTGAGTTTTCAACCATTCATTTGTATTTCTTATGTGTCTGATTGTTTTTTGTGCTTTAAGATTGAGTTTGAAATTACAGGAGTAAATAATCACTATTCTGTTGGGTAAATAATTTTTGGCTAATTATCTTAACGGTGGATGTTTAACTGTTTTTATTTTCAATAACGTGAAAAAAGTTATTAGATTTATAGAATTTCTGTATTGGTTAGTATTTTAAATTTTCTTAGTGGATAATGTTTTGGTCACGTTTTTTGATATTCTTATTGAAATAAAATTCTTGTTTTCTTTATTTTGTTTGTTGATCGTGTTTTTTAATTTTACTTCAGCAATTTTTTTGTTTTTTTAATATATGCCTACTTTAGCTATTTATTGTAAGTTATTGTTTCTAAATTACATGTATTACATGTAATTTATTTATCGTATTATTCACCTAAATATTTCTTTTTATTTTAAATTAAAATCTAACTTTGTTTATATTGTTAATTAATAAGGGATTTTTCTTTTGATTCCCTCTTATTTTAATCGAAAAAACCGATCGAAAACAAAAATACAATAGATTTCGACTATCAAAATTAGACAATTCGATCGAAAAAAACAATTTTTAACTCGAAAAATGATTCTATATCCTAATGTGAGTTGACGAATGTTTCTCTTATAAACAATACATAGAATAAATCCGCTAATAATAGTTAGAGAGGTTTAGAATGCGAGAGCGAAAATATGATTCGTTATCTAATAATATTGGCAGAATGCTGAAGTCTTATCGTAGAAGAACCGGATTAACAGGCAGCGAATTAGCCAAAAAAATTAATGTAAGTCAGCAACAAATATCCCGTTATGAAAATGGGGTTAATAATATAACATTCGATAAATTAATTATGCTTTTTAATGCGCTTGAAATGGATGGGGCAGATGTTGAAATGTTTTTCGAAAAAATAAAGCGTTTTTTTGATTCTGATAAAT
The DNA here is from genome assembly GCF_028482435.1 of Providencia sp. PROV119. NCBI lineage: Bacteria > Pseudomonadati > Pseudomonadota > Gammaproteobacteria > Enterobacterales > Morganellaceae > Providencia > Providencia sp. PROV119. The sequence continues at coordinate 6,858 of NZ_JAMPQL010000042.1, read as the reverse complement.
ATAAAAACACACGCAGAGAGTAATAAGGCATAGCAGATATTTTAATTTAATTGAATTACAGTTTTGTAATTTAATTAAATTCGAACATTTTAACTGTGTCTTTATTTAAATGGTACTAACCCTCCTCTATTGTCAAAGTTTTTGCAATAAATAAACATAAGGAAATTTTATGAAAGTTAAATCACTAGCACTTGTTATTGTTTCGGCTCTATCTTTAAGTTCAGTTGCTGCTGTTGCAGAAACGACAACAGTTAATGGCGGTACTGTGCACTTTAAAGGTGAGTTGGTGAACGCAGCATGTGCTGTTGATGCTAACTCTGTAGAACAAACTGTACGTCTTGGCCAATTCCGTACTGCTAAGTTAGCACAAGCAGGTGACACCAGCTCTCCAGTTGGTTTCAACATTCAATTGAATGATTGTGATACCACTGTTGCAACGTCTGCAAAAGTCGCGTTTAGAGGCGTAGCCGCAAATGCCGCTAACCCAACGGTTCTAGCTGTTGCGGGTTCAGCAGCAGGTTCTGCGACTAACGTTGGTATTCAAATTTTAGACTCCAAAAGCGTACCTCTAGAGCTCGATGGTGCAACATTTAGTAGTGCTATCACTTTGAATGATGGTAATAACGTTCTGCCATTCCAAGCACGTTACTATGCACTTGGTGCAACAACAGCAGGTATTGCGAATGCTGACGCAACATTTGCGGTTCAGTACGAGTAATTATTGCGCGATGGATGAAGGGTGAAAAACCCAATAGGCCATGGACGGCTTTTTATAAACAAAACTAAAAAGGTGAAAGCTCATGAGAGGGCTGATACTTGCTCTACTACTTTTGGTTTCTCCGCTTATGGAAGCTGGAAATAAGTGGCAAGTCCAACTTCCAGGCGGAGGAATGCGCTTTCAAGGGGAACTGATTGCTGAAGCTTGTAGTGTTGAAACTTCAGATAGAAGTTTGATCGTGAATATGGGGCAGTTGCGCACCAATATGCTCAATGCATCAGGCCAAGATACAGACCCCGTGATCTTTGATATTCATCTCCGAGAATGTAGTGCTGTTGCTAGTGAATACGTCTCAATCACTTTTGCGGGTATTGCTAACGATAAAAACCCAGCGATCTTTGCTATTGATAATGGACCTAATACGGCAACAGGTGTGGGACTGGCTATTTTTGACTCAAAAGATACGTTGATCCCAATAAATAGTTCACCACGAAAAATAGAGCGAGTCAGTAACGGTGATATGACTTTACATTTTGTCGCGAAGTATCGTGCGACTAGCGACCAAATTACAGGCGGAAAAGCGGATGCTCAAGCACTGTTTTCGCTCACATATGAATGAATAAAAAGATCAAAAAAATGTCTGCGCGTATTTTTAATGTTTTTAGTAAAAGAAGGACAGATGTAACCATGAGAACAGGAACAACTCGTAAACTAATTACTGCGTTATTTATATTACTCTGCTCAAGTATATCAACTCAGGTATACGCAGGAGTTGCTTTGGGCGCTACGCGGGTTATTTACCCTGCAGGGCAAAAACAGGTTCAACTTGCTGTCACCAATAATGATGAAAAGGGCGTTTTTCTTATCCAATCATGGGTAGAAAATGCTAACGGTCAAAAAGATAATCAATTTGCTATCACACCTCCTCTGTTTTCTATGCAAGGTAAAAAAGAAAATACCTTACGAATTATTGATGCAACCAATAATCAATTGCCTAAGGATAGAGAAAGCTTGTTTTGGTTAAATGTCAAAGCGATACCTGCTATGGATAAGTCAAAGCAAAATGAAAATACCCTGCAATTAGCGATTATCAGCCGTATCAAACTTTATTATCGTCCTACTGATTTGGCGATTGCGCCAGATAAAGTGGCTGAAGAATTACGTTTTAAGCGGCAAGCCGGAACACTGTTTGTCACTAATCCAACACCATATTTTGCCACGGTAGCTGAACTAAAAATCGGCTCGGTGAAGCTAGATAATGTGCTAGTACCGCCTTTCGGTGACGCGTCAGTAGCCGTACCGGCTAATGCAAATGGTGAGATTTCCTTCCAAACCATCAATGATTACGGCGCATTAACCCCCAAAATGACGGGGCGTACTCTGTAAAAGCGGGTTTCTTACTTATAAAAAATAGCTAACTATCACTTTGAATTAAATAACTTACTGAGCGATTTAGCAGATCGGGTCGGAGGGAACATGTCATATCTGGCATCTGGAAAAGAGCCATTAATTTTGGAGAAGAAAACGTTTTTTGGCAATCTATCCGAGCGCCATTTTCCCTTAATTCCATTGGCACTCTTTATTGGTGTCTGCCTATACCCTACTTGGGCTGAGGCAGAATTATACTTTAACCCACGCTTTTTGTCTGATGATCCTTCTGCTGTTGCTGACCTGTCTGCTTTTGAACAAGGTCAAGAAGTACCTGAAGGCACTTATCGTGTTGATGTGTATCTCAATGATGGATATTTATCGATTCGAGATGTTCATTTTACTATCGATAAGAGTAGCAAAGAATTGTCGCCATGTTTAACGCTTGGTGAGTTAGCTAAAATGGGTGTGAAGACATTGGCCATTCCAAATGTCGAGACAATCTCTGAGGACACTTGTCAGCCTTTAAATACATTGATTGCTGATTCAACATCAAAATTTGATGTTGGCTTACAACGTTTATATATCACTGTGCCTCAAGTGTATATGAGGGATAGAGCGCGAGACTTTATTCCTACTGAGTATTGGGACTCTGGTATTACTGCAGGTCTTTTAAATTATAGCCTCACGGGAAGTCGTGCACGTAACCAAAATGGTACTCATAGCAGCTATACCTACCTGAATTTACAGAGTGGATTAAACCTTGGGCCATGGCGCTTGCGCGATAACTCCACATGGAGTCACAGTAGCGGTAAGACTAACAGTGAAACGCGTTGGGAGCATATCAATACTTATTTAGAGCGCGGTATCAATGAATTCCGCTCACGCTTAACGGTAGGTGATAGTTACACACTTGGTGATATTTTCGACAGTTTTAACTTCCGTGGTATTCAATTAGCTTCCGACGATAATATGCTACCGGAAAGCGAAAAGGGTTTTGCGCCTGTGATCCGTGGTATTGCACGAGGCACTGCTGACGTTTCAATTAAACAAAATGGCTATGAAATTTACCGGAATACTTTTCCGCCAGGGCCTTTTGTTATTAATGATTTATATGCGGCAGGGAACAGTGGTGATCTCCAAGTTACCATTACAGAGGCGGATGGTTCAATACAAAGCTTCACGGTGCCTTATTCTTCGGTGCCTTTGCTACAGCGTGAAGGGCATACTAAATATGCGGTTACAGTAGGTGACTACCGTTCAGGAAATGGGCAACAAGAAAAGCCGACCTTTGTACAAGGTACCATAATGCGTGGTTTGTCATATGGTTGGACGCTATATGGTGGAACGCAACTTGCAAATCGCTACCAATCTTTCAACGCTGGTATTGGTAAAAATATTGGTGTGTTTGGGGCATTATCCGTCGATATTACACAAGCTAATGCCAAGCTACCTGATGATAGTAATCATCAAGGACAATCTATTCGCTTCTTATATAACAAGTCACTGAATGAAACGGGAACAATTATTCAGTTAGCTGGTTATCGTTATTCAACTAAGGGTTATTACTCATTCACGGATACCACCTATAAACGAATGGATGGCTATAACCTTGCAACACAAGATGGTGTTATACAGGTTACGCCGAAATTCACCGACTACTACAACTTAGCCTATAACAAACGCGAAAAAATCCAATTAAGTTTGACTCAACAATTGGGTGAACAATCGACGTTATATGTGACGGGTAGTCACGAAACATATTGGAATACTAATAAATCAGATAAGCAATTACAGGTTGGTATCAATACGTTAATCGAAGGGATCAATTGGGGCTTAAGTTACAGCCTATCGAAAAACTCGTGGCAGGATGCCAACGACCAAATGTTGGCCTTGAATGTGAATATTCCATTCAGTCATTGGCTGCGTTCGGATAGCCAATCTATCTGGCGTAATGCAAGTGCCAGCTATAACGCTTCACATGATCTGAAAGGCCGAGTCACCAATACGGCTGGTATCTATGGAACATTATTGGATGACAATAATTTAAGTTATAGCGTGCAAACAGGTTATGCCGGGGGTGGGGAAGGAAACTCTTCTGCAACAGGCTATACCTCACTCAACTATCGCGGTACTTATGGTAATGCCAACGTGGGCTATAGCTATACCAATGACTTAAGCCAGATGTATTACGGTTTAAGTGGAGGGATTTTAGCGCATGCTAATGGGGTCACGTTAAGCCAGCCAATGAATGATACGGTGGTTTTAATTAAAGCGCCGGGTGCTGGGAATGTCAAAGTTGAAAACCAAACCGGTGTTACAACGGATTGGCGTGGTTATGCCGTTTTGCCCTATGCCTCTGATTACCGTGAAAACCGAGTCGCTCTTAATACCAATACATTAGCTAATAATGTTGATCTTGAAGATCCCGTCGTGAGTGTTGTACCGACTCGAGGTGCAGTAGTGCGTGCGGATTTCCATCCTAAAGTAGGTGTGAAAGTACTAATGACACTCATGAGACAGGGCAAACCTGTGCCATTTGGTGCAGTGGTAACCTCAAAAGGCAGTAATGGTGGCAGTATTGTTGCCGATGATGGGCTGGTTTATCTAACAGGGTTGCCACTGGCAGGGCAATTGGTTGCTCGCTGGGGAGATAGCCCAGATGCACAATGCCAAGTCAACTACACACTGCCTGAGCAAAGCCGGCAGGAAATACTCAGTAAGCATCGTGTAGAGTGCCTCTAAGGAGCAAAAAGTGTTTGATAAATTGAAGATTTTTTCTGCAACCTTGCTGACGTCGATCATGTTTTCTGCAAGTGCTTATGCAGCGGATAGCACGATCACTATTAAAGGCAATGTCAAAGACAACACTTGTGCAGTCGCACCGGGTTCTCAGAATCAAGTCGTTGATCTGCTAAATAATGCCGTTAGACAACTATATGCCATCGGTGAAGTGACACCACTTGTACCATTCCAAATTGAGCTTACCCCTTGTGGGGCGTCAGTATTAGCCGTCAAGGTAGGATTTGTGGGCATCGCAGATGCAAACAATACGTCGTTATTGGCGTTAGAACCAGGAACTTCTAATGCTTCAGGAGCAGGGATACAAATTTTAGATGGCAGTAGAACGCCATTGGTACTCAATGCCAATAGTAATCAAATTGCATGGACACCATTGGTTGCTGGGCGAAGTAATACCTTGCAATTTTATGCGCGATTGATGGCTTCTAATTTACCTATTGTTGCAGGTCATGTACGAGCGACAGCAACTTTCACGCTTGAATTTCAGTAAACAGGGGATGCCATGATTGATAATTATTGGAAGAGGATCACTGCACTACTATTGGGGGTGTTATCAAGCCAGATAACCTCAAGCTATGCGGCGGATGCCACAGTCACCGTGAATGGTAGTGTGGTGGCAAAGCCTTGTACTGTAGCAACCACTACCGCCAATGTTGAATTGGGTGATCTATATACCCTCAATTTAATTTCTGCTGGCTCAGCCTCTGAATGGCATTCAATTTCATTGAATTTAGAGAATTGCCCGGTTGGTACATCAGCAGTGACGGCAACCTTTCAAGGGATCGCCGATACCACCGGCTATTATAAAAACCAAGGTACGGCAGGCAACATTCAGTTGCAATTGCAAAATAGTGCAGGAACAAATTTGAATAACGGTGCGCAGCAAAAATTACAGGTCAATGATTCTACCATGTCGACGAGTTTTCCATTAAGAGTCAGAGCATTAACAGTCAAAGGTGGTGCGACACAGGGAACTATTCAGGCAGTGATTGATGTCACTTACACTTATCAGTGAGTTAAACCATGAATGTAAAAAAAATGATTAAATTACTTTTCGCTAATCTGATTATTTATTTAGCTAGTATCTCTTCTGTGTATGCATTTACTTGTTATGACTCAACGGGGAATGTATTGGATAGTCTTTCGGGGACAGCGACTGCGAACGTTTATGTTAACCTTCAACCGAGTGTGCAAGCAGGACAAAACTTAGTGGTGGATTTGTCACGATCTATTTTTTGTCGCAACGATAGTCCTTTAACTCGTAGGGACTTGGTGAGTATGAGACGAGGCTCCGCCTATGGTGGGGTATTGTCGAACTTTAATGGTTCATTACGCTATTATACGTCAAGCTATCCGTTTCCGTTGGTGTCACCGACTCATCAACAGAATTTCCCTTCAGGGAATTATACACCTTGGAACACTCAGCTATATTTGACCCCTATTTCAGCGGCGGGGGGAGTGGTTATCAATAAAGGCACTCGTTTTGCGACATTGGTGATGTACCAAGTTGGCTCTGCTCTTGTTGGTGGCGGTAATGTGGAGACGGCGACCTTTACGTGGAATTTATATGCCAACAATAATGTAGTAGTACCTATTGGTGGTTGTGATGTTTCTTCGCGTAATGTGATCGTTAATCTGCCTGAATATCCTGCGACTGCACCAGTACCACTTTCTATTTATTGTGCACGAAATCAAAATATTTCTTATTACCTGACAGGTTCGACGGATACCAGCTCTTCCATATTTGCGAACACTTTTTCGGGAACTAATGCGGCAAAAGGCGTCGGGATCCAATTAGTGCGTAATGGAAACGCCATCCCAACTAACCAAAACGTGCAGTTGGGGGCTGTGGGAACATCTGCGGTGAGTTTAGGTTTGAGTGCACGATATGCACGTACTACAGGGCAGGTGACGGCAGGGAAAGTACAATCAGTGATTGGTGTTACTTTTATCTATGATTAAAGAGAGGG
>NZ_JAMPQL010000041.1:0-9244 GCF_028482435.1 Providencia sp. PROV119 | reverse complement strand
AGGTCGCTTCACAACGACACGGCGTTTAGCTAAGGCTAAAGCGGGAGCAATTTTTGTTGACCACTGCACTCATTATTAATCATGGTCGTCATGGAATTCCGTAGATTGAGTCAAAATGATATCGGTAATCTCATAAGCCATCTTTTGCGTGTCTAAATCTTCAACATTTGCCAAAACAGCGACAGTTAAGCCTAAATCAGGTAAACGTAAAAAATAGGTAGCCCAGCCTCATGAATGCTCGAAATGTGTGATGCCGAAGTGTTGTGAAATAATAATGCCATAAGCATATTTCTGATGGTGTTCAATGGCTTTACCTATCCTATTTCTAGCCGGTAATGCCTGAAGCATTTTCTCGACTAGTGCTTTTCCTCCGACTTTACCACTGGTGTCATTTTTACCCCATTTCATTAAATCTAAAACATTTGAATGAACAGCACCATCACCGGTTTGAGTCCAAAGACTTTCACTTAATTGATAGCCACATGTATTGTTTTCACGGTACCCACGAGCAATTGTGGTGTGGACGGGGTACGATCCCACTATAAAGTTATTATCCATTTGTAATGGTTTAAAAATAGACTGTTGAGCAAATTCTTTATAACTTTGCCTGCTAACGCTTTCAATAATAATGGATAATAAAAAATAGCCCGTATTACAATAATCAAATGGTGTTCCAACAGGGAAAAGAGGGTTGGGGTAAGCAATTAAGTCCGCTAAGCTTGCCGCTTGAATTGGAATCGGTGTTTATTGTTCAAGCATGGCACCCACGGTTAGACAGGGATCCAGCACATCAATGGCTGCGGCATACTATTAAACAGTACTTTTTAAATCGAGAGTGATTTTCTGTAGTGTTAGCTAATTAATCATATCAATGAGTATTACTTTATATTTGATTTAGCAGTTTAACGTGATGACTTGATTAGAAGCTCACCATAATACGATGAGCTTCTAGAGTCTATTTAATGAGTTATTCCAAAGTGCCTATTTCTCTTGGCAATGTATTGGCTACATCTGAAAAGCTTGGTAGATGGCCCCATACATCAGGATTACCAATTACAAAAATATATTTCTTGGCGCGTGTTAGAGCGACATTAACTAGGTTGGGCTTACTCGCTGCCCATTGTGCGCCACCCTCTTCACCGATACTGCAACCGAGTACAAAAATAACGGTATTATTTTCTTTACCTTGGAAGGTATTCACGGCGCCAATCTTATGTTTGGCCCAATGGTTGACCTCTTCTGGTGTGATTTTAATCACTGGCTGTTGTATAGCTGGTAGATCTGTTTCCTTGAGTAATTCGATTAATGCAGTTTTAACCGCGTTAAAAGGTGTGATCACATAAATAGATTGTAGCGTAATATTTTCCTGCATTAGGCGAGATAATAACATTAATAGGTCTTTGCCGTGGCTATCTCGGTATTGTTTATTACCCGTATTCCCCTTTGATACAACCTCATGGTTTTTGAGCTTGTTATTGATGGAGAGGCTGAGAATGTCGTCCTTTGAATCCGCATGGATCATACGGCCATTGTAAGTCCTATTATTGGCAAGGCTAAACATAGGTTCAATACAATGGCGGTGTACCCATAAAAGAATACCAATCCAAATCGGGTTATTCATGACTTCTAACTGACAGCCCCATGAATTGATGCGATCCGCAATTTGTTGGATTGAGAAAGTTTGTGGGTTCCAACGGTCAGCATATTGATGTAGTGCTTCTTGGCAAAGATGGTTACTCTTTCATTACTTAAACGTTGTTCGCACTCTTCTTTAGCTTGCCCTGTTTCTGAACCGACAATATCTTGAATGAGCGAATTACTTAGATTTTTATCAAACTCACCAAGGTAAAGAATAAATGCGGTTGTTTTAGGAATTTTATATTGCTCTCGGTATTTATCACAAAGCCAAGGTAATTGGTTGTTCTTATTTTCTGTAAGCGCTTTTCGGGATATAGATAATTTTTTCTTGTTATTAATATCGGACGAATAAGGGTGAAAAAACGCTATACGTTGCCAACCACTTAAAATATCTATTGGTAGAGGTTTCGAATGCCTATTTTTCCACCTGTCATTATTTAAAATATTTTAATAGTTATTGAGATTAACTTAAATTAAATGAATTTTATAGACTTCACGTTATGATTGCTCTCGGCCTAAAACTGTAGTGAGTGAGGGTATTTATGAAGAAGAGAGAAGGGAAATTGGTTACCCGTAGCGCTGGTGAGTATTTGAAATAAAACAGCTAACTAAGAGAAGTTATAGTTAGCTGTTAATTGAGGATTACTTAGCGATTAATTCGCCAATTTTTACTGCTGCCCAGCCCGCAGGTGTGGTCGCTCCACCCACGATATTGGTCATTTCTGAAATCCCTTCTGGTACTGGGATATTCGAATTCACCGCAGCTTGCGTATATTCCTTGGAAATATCGGTTCCCACATAGTAAATGGATGTTAGGACTAATGTGCCACAGATAAACATTCTAAACATATTACGCTTACAGAATGGTGTCACCATAGCTAATAAAAACATCAATGAAGCAAGGTCAACGAAAGGTAATACTTTGTTGCCCGGTAGTACGAAAGCTAACACAATCGCCATTGGGATCAGTAATAGCCCAGTTGCCAACACGGAAGGCTCACCAATTAACAGTGCAGTATCCATGCCAATATAGAAATCACGGTTAGGGAATTTCTTTTTCAATTTTGCTTCAACGGCATCGCGAACAATTAACAGACCTTGGACTAAAATTTCGATCATTTTAGGCAGTAGTAACATTGCCGCAGACACGGTCACGGCGAGTGCAACAGATTCACTGATAGGATAGCCTGCCATCAATGCTAATACCAAACCTAAAATAAAGCCTAATGTTAATGGTTCACCGAATACACCGAATTTTTTATTAATCGTTTCGGGTTCGAGGTTAATTTTATTTAACCCTGGAATTTTCTCGATAATATAGTTTGTCACGATGCCAAACGGTACATACATAATACAAGTCAGATGAGGGAAGGAAATGCCTTGTAAATTATAATTACGTTGTAGATAAGGTGCAGTAATATCTGCCGCAACCAAAGTGGCAATAAAGATCACATAAGTGATACCAATTGATAGCCAGTAGCTTTCAGTACCCGCATACACTACAGAACCGACTAATAAAAATATCCAATAGTTAAAGATATCAATATTAATGGTTTTTGTGAGCTTAAATAAAACCATCACTAAGTTGATCGCAATAAAGCCTAGTACAACTGGCACCATAATCGGTGAGCCCCAGCCAATGGTGGAGGCAGTAGGCCAACCCGTATCAACCACGGTAAGGTTTAAACCCATCTTTTCAACCATCGATTGCGAGGCGGGTCCTAAATTCGATAGTAATAAGTTGATGACTAAGCCAACACCAACAAAACCGATGCCGACTAACATACCCGCTTTAAAAGCGGTGCCTACGCGAACGCCAAAACATAATGCAATAATGAAAAATATTATTGGCATCATAACCGATGCGCCCAGCCCGATGATATTGTTGATTATATCCATGCCTTCCTCCCAATACTCGTCATATTTCTCGCCGTGGCGTTGTTGGCTGCGTTCACTCGCACTAGTCACATACTTATGTATGCCCTAGCGACTCGTTTGCTTGTCGCCTAGCCACAACGCGAACTATTTAGAGTATTTACCTACTGCGTATTGAATAAAAAAATAAACCTGATAGTTAAATAAGTTGTGGTTTATAATTACTCAAAATACATAAGGTTGTTTTTGTAGGGTATAGGGTGCCCCTGACAGGTTTCACCCTATCGTTTATTTTTTATATTTTTTGCCGATGTTCTTTTCGTTAAATTAATTATTTTTGTTGTTTTAAAAATATCTCAGCAAATAGTTTTGGCGTATTGCTGAATGCATCTAAAGTACTACCTGCCATATGCGGTGTGATGGTCACATTGTCTAATAAATAAAATTCGCTCTCCTCTTTTAATGGCTCATCATCAAAGGTATCGATAGCGGCACCCATAATGCGTTTTTCTTTGAGTGCTTGCAGCAAATCACGCTCATTAATTAAACCTGAACGCGCGGTATTCACTATTACGGCGGTGGGTTTCATTAATTTAAAGTGTTTTTCGTTGATCAAGTTTTGTGTTTCTGGGGATAAACGTGCGTGTAGCGAAATAATATCGGCAACTTTAACCAAATCTTCAAGTGAATCAACTTTGGTGTAACCGTCAACAGCGTCAACGTATTTATCGTAAAATATAACGTTGGTATCAAAGCCTTTAAGGAATTTAGCCACCAGTTGAGCAATATGGCCAAAGCCAATTAACCCAATGGTTTTTCCACCAATTTCTGGGATCACATCCGCGTTGACGAAATCTTTACGCCAATATTTATCCTTCAATGCATCATGTGCACGCGCAATATTACGTGTTTCAGCCAACATCATGCCAACCGTAAATTCAGCCACACTGCGTGCATTACGCCCTGGTGTATTCATTACCTTAATGCCTTTGTTCTCGGCATATTCTTTATTGATATTTTCAATGCCACCACGCAATACACCGATATATTTCAGTTTTGGTAGTTTATCGATTACCGCTTTATTCACAGGGGCGAACTGGGTGATCACTAACTCAACATCTTTTAAATCCGCATATAAATCCGCTGGTAAAATCACCGCTTCCGCACCGTGTTGCTCAACTTGCAAGTTATCTTCTTGCAGTTTTTCAATAGAAGGGTGTGCCCACTGACGAACGATAACCTCATAACCTTGTTGGCGTAGCTTTTCTAGCCCAGCCTCCATGGTTGGTTTATCAATAAATAGATCCGCAATTGCCAGACATTTCATGTTGTTCTCCAAAATTTTTTGTTGCCCTATGGGCTTAGCGCATTAACATCCCACCAGTCACATCAATGGTTGCTCCCGTCATATAACTGGCTTTTTTTGAAACCAAGAACACCCCAATATCCGCGATTTCAGCAGGGGAGGCGACACGCCCAACAGGAATTCGATTCAGATAATATTGTGGGTCTTTCTCTAGGTTGCCGCGGATCATTTCAGTATCCATAATGCCAACTGCAATGTTGTTAACATTAATGCCTTGTTTGGCAACCTCACGCGCCAGTGATATTGAAAAGGCGACTAAGCCCGCTTTACTGGCGGCATAGTGTGAGTGACCAGTCGTTGAACCATGAAACGCTGCTTGCGAGGTAATGTTGAGCACTGAGCCAGTGATTTGCTTATTTGAACATTGATTGATAAATAATTGGCTTAAATGGAAAACGGATTTTAGGTTGATGTTCATCACGTTATCCCACTCTTCCAGTGTAATATCTGCGACCATCCCTGTCGGCCAAATACCTGCATTATTAATCAGGATGTCGAATTGTTTGAAATGGGTGAGCCCCTGCTCAAATAATGCATCAATCTCTTGGCTGTCGCCTAAGTTGGTTCGGATAGCAACTACCTCAGTACCATTTAAACCATTTAGCGCCTCAACGAGCGCTAATGCGGCTTCTGGATGGCTACGATAAGTAAAGCAGACGTTAACGCCTTCTTTTACCAGCGATTGCACCAGCTCACGTCCTAGTCCAGTCGCCCCACCAGTGACCAGCGCATTTTTACCGTGTAAATTAAGTTCCATGATCAACTAACTCCTTATTTAAGCATCAATGGTTTGCTGGGGGTTATGTGATTTCCACGTCGGTTGCATATCATCTAGCATGCGTTTGTACATGGCGTATTTTTTGGCATAAACCGCTTGTTTATCCGTTTGTGGATGGATCACTTCAGACACTTTTACCATCGCATCACAAGCCGCAAAAACATCGGGGAAATAGCCTTCCATCACCGCTGCGGTCATGGCGGCACCAAGGGTACCGTGCTCTTTCACATCGACGATTTCTAATTGGCTCTGGAAGATATCGGCAAAAATTTGTAGCCAAACGGGTGAGTGAGTAATACCGCCCGCGATGCGGATCACATTGCTCAACTGTGGATTAATACGGCGCAGCCGCTCGACATGATAAAGGTGACTAAATGCAACTCCTTCATAGATAGCACGGAGGAAGTGAGCGCGTTGATGGAAACTGGTGACACCAACAAAACCGGCAGTGGCATCTGGAATGGTGTTGGAACCAAATACAAACGGGAAGAACATCAATTGGCTTTCATCTGGCGTGGTGGAAGCCACTAATTGGTTACACAGTTCATACACTGAACTGCCTTTGGCTTCTTCAAGCTGCTTATCTGCCGCCATAAATTGGGTGATAAACCATTCTAAATTACTGGCAGATGTCGGACTGGCTTCAGTAATTTGCCAACGATTTTCCATCGGGTAAATCGAGGTCATAAATAAATCTTTATCAACCACCGGTTTGTCGGTGACGTATTCGTTGATGCTCCAGGTTCCTGCAACAATCGCCAATTTGTTGATTTGGTTGATACCTGAAGCCAATGACGAAGCGGAAATATCAAAGATACCACCTGAAACCGGTGTGCCTGCTTTAAGGCCAGTCAGTGCAGCGATTTCTTCTGTGATACGGCCGCAACAATCAGTGGATAACTTGATCGGCGGTAGTTTATCTTTCCACGATAGCCCACCCCAGAAAGCGAGTAGTTCATTGTCGTAGCAACGATCGCGTACGTTAATCAAGTTAGTACCTGAGATGTCGGTCAGCTCTTGTGTGGCTTCACCTGTCAAATAAAAGCGGATCAGATCTTTCACCATAAAGATGTAACGCGCCTTTTCCAGTGTTTCAGGTTCATTATCTTGTAGCCAAGCGAGTAGGGCGACAGGTTGGCCTGCCCAAATCGATTGCATGGTTTTAGGTAGAATTTCACTTTCGAATTTAGGTGATTGATACCATTGTTCAACATATTTTTTGGCACGATTATCTGTTGAAATAATGCCATTACGAGTGGGTTTTCCCTGCTCATCAACTAAATAGAGACCATTACCATGACCGGTTACTGAGATGCCAATAATATCGGCAGCATCAATAACTGATTTTTTAAGTACCTCTTTGATAACGAGTAAATTAGATTGCCATAACTCCTCAATATCCCTTTCAGTAAAAAAGGGTTTTGGGGTGATCATCCGAGTGGTATTGGACGCAATAGCCAGTACTTGGCCTTCGAGGTTATAGATAGCAGCCTTGGTCACAGTGCCGCCATTATCAATTCCTAAGATATATTTTTTCATGGAACTCCTCTAACCCTTCATATTTCGCACCACAGCGTCGTTGGCTGCATTTGACTACCCGAGTCACATACTTATGTATGCTCCCTGGGATATCCTCATTTACCGCCTAGCTGTAGCACGAACTATTTTGGGTGGCTGTTACACCACAGATATTTCATACAACAGCTCTATTGTTTTATTTTGAATCGCTGTAGAGCGTATATTTTGGGTTTATCATTATTTTAATTATTTGAGTTGTAATGGTGTTGGCGTAGGGTTTACAACTCAAACTTTAATTACCACAATGTATGTTCACTGGTGGTAATGCCGTTAAAACCGGTATAAAAAATCTTTTCAACTAAGTATTTTCGTTTAACAAAGCCACCTGCAATAAATTGCGTATTGGCTTGGTTAAAACTGCGTTTTAATAAATCAAAACAGGTACAAGCATATTCAGCAGGTAATAACTCGATCGCATCGACATCCACGGAATAGTTTTTGACCATATTACTGGCCTGTTCTAGTGATCGTGAATCAACGAGTAATACGCGAAAGATGGTGTCTAACCCTTCTTTTTTTGCGTAACGTAGGGCTGTAAAATTTGATGAAATAACACCATCCACCTTATAAAAATTCTTTAATACGGTGACGCCAGCTTGGTCAGGTTTAAATCCACCTAATAACTCCAAATGGACTAACACCTTTTTTCCCGCTTTATGGCATTTCCCAATCATCGACTGTAAATTGCCGATATCGGCGTCCGGCAATAAGATATATTCAGAGTGGCTAGCAAGTGCGCGCTCGAAATATTTATAGTTGCGAACCGATGGGATGATGGTGTTATTTAAATTCATGCTAATAATTCCTAATTTTTATTTTGATAGAGCGCAAATGCCTCTTCAGGTGATGCACCGAGATGGATGATAGCGTTAAGGCCAGCCACCATCGCGACAGGGTTAGGGTCTTGAGTGATGTTACGGCCCACAGCAACGCCTTTGGCTCCCATCTTCATACAGTGTTCAACAAATTTGAAATAACTCAGTGTATCGGTTTTTGGTCCACCGAGTGCTAAAACAGGTACCATTGATGCTTCGACAATCAAATAGTCGTCTGGTGTGCCAGAAAAACGTGTTTTGATGATATCTGCCCCTAACTCAACCGCAATACGCGCAGAGTCAGCAATCACTTTGGCTTCATTGGATTCAGGACTCGTTACTGCATAGCCGTATGGCAGTGATTCAACGATAAATGGCATATTCCATTGCTCAGCTTGTTTGACCAGTCTTGCCGTCATAGCGTGAGTTTTCTCTTCATTAAATGCGCCGGGGAAGGTCATGCATACCATGCCATCAGCACCCATTTTCAGTGCTTCTTCGGCACCAAAAACTTGTTGGGTATCAGGCACACTGTTGTCATACACATTTACTGTAGAATCAACACGTAGCACGATTGAAACATCATTAAAGGCATCTGCATAGTTTCTTGCCATACCATAAGTGATTAAGGCGCAATCTAAACCGTTAGCAGCCAGTTCAGGCATTTTCTTGATGGTGTTATCGATGCCAGCAGTTTTGGTGGAGAAAAAATAACCGTCGAGTGCCAGTGTGACGGACTTACCATCTTTTGCAAAAATTTTGGATAAACGGCGTTGTTTAGACATAATATTTCCTTTATAAAAAATAAAAAAAGCCCTCAGAGACCGTTTTGATCTCTGAGGGCTTTCAGTTCACTGACCCTGTGGTTTTCTGTTTTTCTTTTCGGCTTAGAAAAATAGAAAACCTAATCGGTATTTGATGACTTCTTTTTCATACTGATAGGTAATTTTCTTATTAGATGATTTTAATCGGAAAATTAATCTGTCAGTCAGTTTATTAAAGTTAGCTGGGTTTAAATTAACTAAGTTTAATAAACTGGGTATGGCTATTATCTCTACCATACCCAAGTTTGCGTTGTCTAATGGATGTTGCAAAATTGTGATAAGTGTCGCGTTAAACTTTTTGACATATCATCAAAAATGGTGTGAAAGCCGTTGCTGAAGGGGCAAATATGCCAACAACCATTCCTGCTAC
>NZ_JAMPQL010000040.1:0-12328 GCF_028482435.1 Providencia sp. PROV119 | reverse complement strand
AGCGGACCCTGGTCAGGTTCCGCGAAGGTGGGCGCAGACATGCTGGGCTCGTCAGGATCAAACTGCACTATGAGGCGGCGGTTCATACCGCGCCAGGGGAGCGAATGGACAGCGAGGAGCCTCCGAACGTTCGGGTCGCCTGCTCGGGTGATATCGACGAGGTTGTGCGGCTGATGCACGACGCTGCGGCGTGGATGTCCGCCAAGGGAACGCCCGCCTGGGACGTCGCGCGGATCGACCGGACATTCGCGGAGACCTTCGTCCTGAGATCCGAGCTCCTAGTCGCGAGTTGCAGCGACGGCATCGTCGGCTGTTGCACCTTGTCGGCCGAGGATCCCGAGTTCTGGCCCGACGCCCTCAAGGGGGAGGCCGCATATCTGCACAAGCTCGCGGTGCGACGGACACATGCGGGCCGGGGTGTCAGCTCCGCGCTGATCGAGGCTTGCCGCCATGCCGCGCGAACGCAGGGGTGCGCCAAGCTGCGGCTCGACTGCCACCCGAACCTGCGTGGCCTATACGAGCGGCTCGGATTCACCCACGTCGACACTTTCAATCCCGGCTGGGATCCAACCTTCATCGCAGAACGCCTAGAACTCGAAATCTAACGTCCGTTCGGGCATCGAGGTCCATGTCGGGGTGGGACGGGCCCGTGGCTTCAAGATCACTTGCAGTCCGACCGCGATGTCTTGGTTGCGCGAGAGGTTGTCGATATCTGTTGATTTGCACCCAAATTTGACCCGGGATTTGCATTGAATTTTGACCCACCCCTTGTTGTCAGAATTATGTCTCGATTTTCAGTTTGCGGGTCTGTTTTTCCTCCTGCTTATTCTGAGTTGAACTGTGTTTGAAGCGGTAACTTTCATTGCCGGTTTCCAGGATGTGGCAGTGGTGGGTTAGTCGGTCCAACAACGCTGTTGTCATCTTTTCATCGCCAAACACTCGGCTCCATTCCGAGAAGCTCAAGTTGGTGGTCAGTATCACGCTGGTTTTTTCGTACAGCTTTGAGAGCAGGTGAAACAGCAGTGCCCCACCGGTTTGGCTAAAAGGCAAATATCCCAGCTCATCCAGAATCACCAAATCGGCATACAACAGACGGTTTGCGATTTGTCCCTGACGCCCAGATGATTTCTCTTGCTCCAGTGCATTGACCAAATCCACGGTGGAGAAGAAACGCACCCGTCGGTTCAAGTGCATCACTGCTTGTGTACCAATGGCTGTGGCCAGGTGAGTCTTGCCTGTGCCTGGCCCACCAATCAGCACCACGTTCTGGGCTTGTTCCATGAAGTCGCACCGGTGCAATTGTTTGACCGTGGCCTCATTAACCAGGCTTTGACTGAAGTCAAAGCCCACCAAGTCCCGATACACGGGGAACTTGGCCACCCGCAATTGATAGTTCACCGAACGTACTTCACGCTCTGCCACTTCAGCTTTAATCAAGCTGTCCAGCATGGGCAAGGCTTGATTAAATGCTGGTGAATTCTGATTGCCCAACTCCTCAATGGCGTGTGCCATGCCAAAGAGTTTCAAGGATTTGAGGATTCTCACATGGCCTTCATGCTGCATCATGGGCTCTCCTTAAACTGTCATAGCGGTTCACGTTGGCCTGTGGTTCCAATGTCAGCCTTAACCCCTTGGGAATTGGAATCGGTTTGGGTGGAGGTTCTTCGGTCAAACGTCCCAACAGATTAAGCACATGCTCCTTCGATGGCTTGCCACACTCCAATGCCAATTCCACAGCACTGAGTACCGCACCTTCATCGTGGTGCAATACAAGGGCCAGAATTTCCACCATGTCACGGTCACCGCCGGGGCGTTGCAGCAAGATGGATTGAAGCTTCTTGAACGCGGGTGGCAATTCAGCAAATGGCGCACCATTGCGCAACGCCCCAGGTTTCTTCTGAAGCACAGACAAGTAATGGTGCCAGTCGTATTGTGTGTGGCCACGCCGAGCGTGGCCACTGCCAAACAATCTTGGATGCTCGGCAATGTGTTGGCCTTCGGCAGCCATCACCAGCTTGTCTGCATAAATCCGAAGGCTGATGGCCCTGTTGGCGTAACTGGCAGGAACGCTGTAGCGATTGCCCTCGTGGTGAACAAGGCAGGTTGAAGTGACTCGCTTGGTTTGCTCCACGAATGCATCAAAGGCATTGGGTAGCGCCATCAACTCGCCTTGTTCATCGGCAAAGGCCTCTTGCACGGTTTGGTCCAATTCGGGGTGGCGCAGCTCAGACCACAGCGCTTTGCAGCGATGCTCAAGCCACACATTCAAATCAGCAAGGCTTTGAAAGTCTGGTGCCCCTTGCCACAGGCGTTGGCGGGAATCCTGCACGTTCTTCTCAATCTGGCCTTTCTCCCAACCCGATGCTGGATTACAGAACTGCGCATCAAACAGGTAGTGGCTGACCATGGCAGTGAACCGCTGATTGACCCTGCGCTCTTTGCCACGCCCCACCGAATCCACAGCGGTCTTCATGTTGTCGTAGATGCCGCGCTTGGGAATGCCACCGAAGATTTGAAAGGCATGCCAGTGGGCATCAAACAGCATTTCATGTTTTTGCTGGTAGTAAGCCCGAAGCACAAAGGCCCGGCTGTGGGCCAACTTAAACTGGGCAATCTGAAGTTTGACCTGTTTGCCCGCTATGCGGGCAAAGTCCTCACTCCAATCGAATTGGAAGGCTTCGCCACAAGCAAAGCGCAAGGGGATGAAACAACCCTTGCCCGAGGTTTGCGCCTTGAACTGTTCGGAATCTTTCCACTGTCGGGCAAAGGCACACACTCGGTCATAAGACCCGGTAAAGCCCAAAGCGACCAAATCCCGGTACATGCTGCGCAGGTTTCTGCGCAGCTTCTTTGTCTTTTTGTGCTCGGTGGAGAGCCACTGCCTTAACTTGGGCTCAAAAGGACTTAACTTGCCAACGCTGTCTCGCGCTGGGTACTGCGGTTCAACCACCTTGCTTTGCAAATACTTGCGAACGGTGTTCCTGGACAGGCCGCTTCGTCGGGCTATTTCCCGAATCGACGCACCATCGCGAAAATGCCAGCGTCGAATTGCGCTCAATATCGCCACGTTTATCACTCCTTGATTTCTCCCGCCATATCCAGACGGGAAACAGTGTCATACGTGGGTCAAATTTCGACGCAAATCTTTACCCTAAGTTGGGGTGCGGACAAAATCTTGGACTACTTTAGGAGTAGTTCATGTATTCGTATGAAGATCGCCTTCGAGCCGTGAGGTTGTACCTGAAGCTTGGGCGCCGGATGAGCGCCACACTACGGCAGCTGGGATACCCCACCAAGAACTCGCTGAAGGCCTGGTTGGCAGAATTCGAACGGAATCAGGATCTTCGCCGAGGCTATCAACGGATAAAACGGCAGTACACCGATGAGCAAAAGCAACGGGCAGTAGATCACTATATCGAACAAGGCTACTGCCTGAGTCACACAATCCGAAGCCTGGGCTACCCAAGCCGCGAGGCCTTGCGTGCCTGGATCCGTGATTTACGCCCTGAATTCGCTAGGACGGTCGTCGGCAGCAGCGCTCCCACAGTCGCCCGCTCTCGCCTCGAGAAGCAGCAAGCCGTCATTGCACTGAACCTGCGCGTAGGTTCGGCAAAGGATGTGGCCGACACTGTCGGTGTATCGCGACCAACGTTGTATAACTGGCAGCATCGATTACTTGGCAAAGTGCCCCTAAAACCCATGACAAAGAAGAAAGGTGACACCTCGCTCGAGCAGCGGCATGAGGCACTACTCAGGGAACTGGCCGAACTGGAGAGCCAGAACCAGCGGCTTCGCATGGAGAATGCAATTCTGGAGAAGGCGAGTGAATTGATAAAAAAAGACATGGGCATCAACCCCCTCGAACTGACAAGCCGAGAAAAAACGAAGGTGGTTGATGCCCTCAGAGTCACGTTTCCATTAGCCAATCTGTTGTGCGGCCTGAAGCTGGCGCGCAGCACATACTTCTATCAACGCCTGCGGCAGACGCGGCCCGACAAGTACACGCAGGTGCGTGAGGTCATTCGGACTATCTTCGAGGACAACTACCGCTGCTATGGCTATCGACGCATTGATAGTGCCTTGCGCCTTGGTGGCATGCGTGTGTCCGAGAAGGTCGTGCGTCGCTTGATGGCGCAAGAGCGTCTGGTCGTGAGAACACCGCGCCGCCGGCGCTTCTCGGCGTATGCTGGCGACCCGACACCAGCGGTCCCGAATCTGCTGAATCGCGACTTTCACGCGTCGGCGCCGAATACGAAATGGTTGACCGATCTGACGGAAATACACATTCCGGCAGGGAAGGTCTACGTCTCGCCGATCGTCGATTGCTTCGATGGGCTGGTGGTGGCCTGGAATATCGGCACCAGCCCGGATGCGAACCTGGTCAATACCATGCTGGATCACGCGGTACGGACACTGCGACCCGGTGAGCATCCGGTTATCCATTCGGACAGGGGCTCGCATTATCGCTGGCCTGCGTGGATCCGCCGCACTGAAAATGCCCAATTAACGCGGTCGATGTCCAAAAAGGGCTGCTCGCCAGACAATGCTGCATGCGAGGGCTTTTTCGGACGATTGAAGACCGAACTAATCTACCCGAGGAATTGGCAGCACGTGACGCTGAAAGACCTCATGACGCGAATCGATGCCTATATCCACTGGTACAACGAGCGCCGCATCAAAGTGTCGCTTGGCGGGCGTAGTCCCATCGAGTATCGTCATGCGGTCGGATTGATGTCCGTATAAACCGTCCAAGAAATCGTCCGCACCCCCAGTGGGTCAATTTTAGATGCAACTCAACAGGCCATGCTGAGTGTGCGATGGTTGATCGCTTCCTCGCCGCTCTCCACGGCGACGATGGCCGCCGCCATCAGCAAGTGCGCCAGTTCCCCTATGGTGCCCTCGCTGCGTGTGAGCAGGTAGCGAGCCATGTCCAGCGTGGCAATTGGGGAAGGCCGGCGCAGCGGGAGCGAAGCGGCGAAGCTGGCCAGCAGTGAGCAGCAATCGTCGTTGGCCTCCCATACCGGCAGCATCATCGGCTCGAAGCGATTTTCCAACTGGTCATCGGAGCGGATGGCTAGGTAGGCGTCGCGCGTGCCTACCCCAACCAACGGGATGCGCAGTTCGTTGCCGAGGAAGCGCAGCAGGTTGAGGAATTCCCGGCGGTTGACGCTGTTGCCGGCCAGCACGTTGTGCAGCTCGTCGATCACCAGCATGCGCACGCCGACCTTGCGCAGCAGTGCCAGAGCCAGTTGCTCCATTTCCGGCAACCGTGGGCGTGGGCGCAGCGGCGCGC
Source organism: Providencia sp. PROV119 (assembly GCF_028482435.1). Taxonomy (NCBI): domain Bacteria; kingdom Pseudomonadati; phylum Pseudomonadota; class Gammaproteobacteria; order Enterobacterales; family Morganellaceae; genus Providencia; species Providencia sp. PROV119. Next base: position 7,035 of record NZ_JAMPQL010000040.1, on the reverse strand, counting down.
CCATCGCGGCGAGCAGCGCGACGTAGAAGCGGATCACGGACGGCTCGGACGGCATCTGCACGACCAACACCGGGATGTGCTCCTGGTCGGCGTCGGAGCTGGCCGGGTGGGTGCGGCGGAACTTCTCGACGATCATCGACTTGCCATTGTTGGTCGGGCCAACCAGCAGCAGGTTGGGCATGCGTTGCTTGTTTGGCCACGCATAAAGGGCTTCCAGCCGGTTCAGCGCCTCGACTGCGCGCGGATAGCCGATCCAGCGGTCGGCGCGAAGGCGCTGGATGCGCTCGTCCGCCGGAAGACGGGCCAAGCCCTGGGCCGCCGGCAGCAGGTGGGACAGGTCGATGATGGGATATTCGTCCACGGCTACCACTCCTCAATCTGGTCGAACGGTTTGGCGGGTGGCAAGTTGTCTGCCTGCGGGTCGGCAATATCCGTATCCGGCGGAACGGGCTTGTCCGGCCGAGCTGATGTCTTGAGGTGCTGGCGGCGATCCGCGTCACGCCGCGCCTTGCGTGTGGCCTTCTGCGCGCTGGTCACAATCTCACGCATCTGGCCGATCATGCGGAACAGCGCCGACTCATCCACCTGTTCGCGCCCTTGCTGCCGCAGTTTCGCCAGCGCCTGCCGTTGTTCCCAGAGGGTGACAGCCGGATGCGACAAGGTACGGTAGGGAATTTCCAGGTAATGCTGTCCCTCCGGTTCCAGGACCCAGATACGGCTGATGTCGCGCGGATCGCGCCGGATCAGAAAGGACGGCCAGCGTTCACGCCGCGCAATCCACGGCTTGAGCGCATCGGCGGGCACTGTTGCAAAGTTAGCGATGAGGCAGCCTTTTGTCTTATTCAAAGGCCTTACATTTCAAAAACTCTGCTTACCAGGCGCATTTCGCCCAGGGGATCACCATAATAAAATGCTGAGGCCTGGCCTTTGCGTAGTGCACGCATCACCTCAATACCTTTGATGGTGGCGTAAGCCGTCTTCATGGATTTAAATCCCAGCGTGGCGCCGATTATCCGTTTCAGTTTGCCATGATCGCATTCAATCACGTTGTTCCGGTACTTAATCTGTCGGTGTTCAACGTCAGACGGGCACCGGCCTTCGCGTTTGAGCAGAGCAAGCGCGCGACCATAGGCGGGCGCTTTATCCGTGTTGATGAATCGCGGGATCTGCCACTTCTTCACGTTGTTGAGGATTTTACCCAGAAACCGGTATGCAGCTTTGCTGTTACGACGGGAGGAGAGATAAAAATCGACAGTGCGGCCCCGGCTGTCGACGGCCCGGTACAGATACGCCCAGCGGCCATTGACCTTCACGTAGGTTTCATCCATGTGCCACGGGCAAAGATCGGAAGGGTTACGCCAGTACCAGCGCAGCCGTTTTTCCATTTCAGGCGCATAACGCTGAACCCAGCGGTAAATCGTGGAGTGATCGACATTCACTCCGCGTTCAGCCAGCATCTCCTGCAGCTCACGGTAACTGATGCCGTATTTGCAGTACCAGCGTACGGCCCACAGAATGATGTCACGCTGAAAATGCCGGCCTTTGAATGGGTTCATGTGCAGCTCCATCAGCAAAAGGGGATGATAAGTTTATCACCACCGACTATTTGCAACAGTGCCCCCAATGCGCTGTCCAGTCATGGAATTCCCTGCAAAATGTCAGGGAAGACTCTATGACCTTCAACGAGATATGTCAATAAATTCAAAATTCAATCCTATCCTGACGCAATTTACACATGGCATCTGACATCAGGTTAGGGTATGCCTCAGTCTGACAGTGATGAGTCGCAGGCGTTCGGATCGGCATCGGTTTCGCTCCCGGTCTTGGCGCGCGCCTGGAAGCGCTGATAGCACTCCAGCCCGCAGAAGTGCTCGACGTATTCCGCGCCTTCCGGGGTGAAGGCGGCATCGAGCGGGATTTCCTTGCAGCACACGCAGCAACTGGTGGCAGTCGGATCATTTGCATTCATGGTGGCACCCCTCCATTGACTGACGAAGACGGCGAATGCCGCCGCCGGCATCGGCTTGGCGAACAGGAAGCCTTGTCCTGTGTCGCAGTCCGCTTGTCGCAACAAATCAAGACTCGCCGATGTTTCCACGCCTTCGGCCACTACTTCCATGCCAAGCCCATGCGCAAGCTGAATCACGGTGCGCACGATGGTCTGGTCGCGGTGGTCGTTGGCGAGTCCGGCGACAAACGATTGGTCGATCTTGAGCGTGCTGATGGGGCAGCATTTCAGGTGTTGCAGGCAGGAATAGCCGGTGCCGAAGTCGTCGGCGGCGAAGCGCACACCGATCTGTCGCAAAGCTTCCAGGGCGGGGAAGATCGCCGGATCACCGAACGCAACCGATTCGGTCAGCTCAATTTCAAGATACGCGGCGGGCAACCCGGCATCGGCCAGCACGCCCTTTACCCACTTGTCGAAATCTGGCCCCACTTGGCTCGCCGAAACATTGACGGCCAGCCGGAACGGTTGCCATGCCAGCACCCGCCAGTCGCGCATTTGACGGCAGGCTGCGCCCAGCACCCATGCGCCGATTTCCGGCATCAGGCCGGACGATTCGATCACGGGCAGGAACTGGCCCGGCGGCAACAGTCCGAGCGTCGGATGACGCCAGCGCAACAGGGCTTCCGCGCCGACAATCTGCTCACTGCGCAAATCGACAATCGGCTGGTAGTGCAGCTCAAGCTGCCCGCGCTCGACCGCCTGCGCCAGTTGCGCCACTGTCCATTCAATTGGCTGGGAAGCGCTCATGATCGACCTCTGAAGGCCCGCAGCAGCCGCGTCACAGACAGGACAAACAAGCCGGTCAGCGTGAGGGCTGCAATACCCCAGTGCTCGCCGATGAACGCGCCGGCCGTCGTGCCGGCCAGCACAATGGCGAGAATCGGCAAATGACAGGGACAGGTGAGCACCGCCAGCGCACCCCACAGGTAGCCGGTGAACGGCTTGTGTGTCTCGGCCGGCATGCGCTCGGGGCTGTTCATGGCAAACTCTCCGCATGCTGTGCCGGCGCGGTCGGCATGGCGGCCAACTGCACTTCCAGATTGGCCAACGCTTCGCGCCGGCGTTCGACGAACTGACGCAGCACAGCAAGCTGCGCGGCAGTTTCATCGCAGTTCGCCGCATCCAGCGCCCGGCACAGCCGCGCCAATGCGCCGAGGCCGATGCCCGCCTCGAAGGCGGCCCGCACGAAGCACAGTCGCTGCAAGGCGGCGTCATCGAACAGGCCGTAGCCACCCGTGGTGCAGGCGACTGGCCGCAGCAATCCGCGCAGCAGGTAGTCGCGCACGATATGCACGCTCACCCCGGCATCAAGGGCCAGCCGGGACACCGTGTAGGCGTTCATCGAACACCTCCTTTTGGTCGGTTCACGGCAATGCATATACCGTTTCGCCGAGTTCAATCCGCGCGCTGCGAATCCGATGCCGGTGCCGTAGAACATTGGGTCGATATCCGATCACGGTGTCCTAGATGACATGGTCTGCAACAGATGTCGATTAAACTCCTGGCCCAAGCCGAAAGCCTCGTGGACACTGACGATCGCCAATCCTTCCAATCCTTGATGCTTGGAGGCCCAGTCTTCCGCCGTCGGGACAGATGCAAAGAAATGTACATGGCAACAGAAGGACTGACGAACGTCGGCTGCTTCCTGCGGCAATACCAAGGACACCGCCATGCCGGCAGGTTCGACAGCCTGTATCTCGCTGGGTGAAACCGTGAGTGAAACGGGTGCTCCGGTTGCAGCGCAATGCGATGAGACGCGAGCTGTACGGCCGATCAGCGCCGGAAATATCAAGGTGTCCAGCGCGCACCAGGCATACAGACGGCGGTCGTCAATTTCAAAGACATACGAAGTCTCGCGCAAGGTGAGGCCGTAGCCGATGATGTTCCCATCTTTGTCATATTCGGTACTGGTGGCCTGTTCGAGTACGGCGGCCACTCGCTCAGCGGGCCAGTCGAGAATCCCGGCAAGTGTCGTTCGTGAAACCGGACGCCCCTTGGCGAGTTCCCGCAGTAGCGGGACCAAGAGATCCGCAGTACCATTGGTACGATTGACCGAAGTGAGACGTTCTAAAATATATGGGGCGAGCTTCATGGTTCCATCTCCTTTCATCCTGCGCAGCAGGACAATTGTTTGACATCCTTGGTGAAGGTCTGCGCCGCGAGCTTCAGCCCCTCGACCATCGTCAGGTAGGGGAACAACTGGTCGGCCAGTTCCTGCACCGTCATGCGGTTGCGAATGGCGAGAACAGCCGTCTGGATCAATTCGCCGGCTTCCGGGGCGACGACCTGCACGCCGATGAGCCGTCCGCTACCTTCCTCGATGACCAGCTTGATAAAGCCGCGTGTGTCGAAGTTGGCAAGCGCACGCGGCACGTTGTCGAGCGTGAGCGTGCGACTGTCGGTTTCGATCCCGTCGTGATGCGCTTCCGCTTCGCTGTAGCCCACGGTTGCTACTTGCGGATCGGTGAACACCACGGCCGGCATCGCGGTTAGATTGATGGCAGCATCCCCTCCGGTCATGTTGATCGCGGCACGGGTGCCGGCCGCTGCCGCCACATAGACGAATTGTGGCTGGTCCGTGCAGTCGCCGGCCGCGTAAATGTGTGGCGTGCTGGTGCGCATGCCCTTGTCGATGACGATGGCACCCTGCGCATTGACGGTGACTCCCGCCGCGTCGAGTGCCAGGCTGCGCGTGTTCGGTGTCCGTCCGGTAGCGACCAGCAGCTTGTCGGCACGTACTTCACCGTGTCCCGTGGTCAGCACGAATTCGCCGTTCACATGCGCGACCTGGCTGGCTTGCGTGTGTTCCAGTACCTTGATCCCTTCGGCACGGAAGGCCGCTGTGACGGCCTCGCCGATGGACGGGTCGTCGCGGAAGAACAGCGTGTTGCGAGCTAGGATCGTGACCTGGCTGCCCAGCCGGGCGAAGGCTTGCGCCAGTTCCAGCGCGACCACCGACGAGCCGATCACGGCTAGGCGTTCGGGAATGGTGTCGCTGACCAAGGCCTCGGTCGAAGTCCAGTAGGGTGACTCTTTCAGGCCCGGAATCGGCGGCATGGCCGGACTGGCACCCGTGGCGACCAGGCAGCGGTCGAACATCACGACGCGCTCACCACCCTCGTTCAAACTAACGATAAGGCTCTGGTCGTCCTTGAAACGCGCTTCACCGTGCAGAACGGTGATGGCTGAATTGCCGTCCAGGATGCCTTCGTACTTGGCATGACGGAGTTCTTCGACACGGGCCTGCTGCTGGGCCAGCAGCCGCTCGCGCAAGATCGTCGGCGGTGTGGGTGGCATGCCGCCGTCGAATGGGCTTTCCCGGCGCAGATGGGCGATGTGGGCGGCGCGGATCATGATCTTGGACGGCACACAACCGACGTTGACGCAGGTGCCGCCGATGGTGCCGCGCTCAATCAGCGTGACCTGCGCGCCTTGCTCGACGGCCTTCAGTGCTGCCGCCATCGCGGCTCCACCGCTGCCGATCACGGCGACTTGCAACGGGCGCTCGCCGCCGCTGCCCTTGTCGGCGGCACCCATCCAGCCGCGCACCTTGTCGAACAGCCCAGTGCGGTTGTCGGTCGGCGGGGCATCGGCGAGCATCGCTTTGTAGCCCAGGCCAGCCACGGCGGCGGTCAGTGCGTCCGGCGCTGTGCCTGGATCAAGGGCGAGCTGGGCCGCGCCCTTGGCATAGGACACTATGGCAGATTGGACGCCGGGTACTTTTTCCAGCGCTTCCTTGACGTGCGCCGCGCACGAGTCGCAGGTCATGCCGGTGATTTTTAGATGGGTCATGCGACAGATCCTTTTTCGTTTGTGGTAGCAGACAAGGGCGTCAGATGTGCTGCGCTGCCGTTTTCAGTGCCTCACTTCTTGACGCTGGACGGATAGCCCGCGTCTTCGGTGGCCTTGGTCAGCTTCTGCACGCTGGTCTTGGCATCATCGAAGGTGACAACCGCTTCGCGTGTCTCGAAGGTCACGTTAACTTTGCTGACGCCTTCGACCTTGGAAATCGCCTTCTTAACGGTGATCGGACAAGCGGAGCAGGTCATGCCCGGTACGGACAGCGTGACGGTCTGGGTGGCGGCCCACACGGGGGCAACAACGGCAGCGATGGCGAGAGAGGCAAACAGTTTTTTCATGATGAACTCCTGTGATTAATAGAAAAATGGCATGACGTAGGGAAATCCGAGCGCGACCAGAACCAGCGCGGCCACGACCCAGAAAATGAGCTTGTAAGTAGCGCGCACTTGGGGAATCGCACACACATCCCCTGGTTTGCAGGCTTGCGCCGGTCGGTAGATGCGCCGCCAGGCGAAAAACAGCGCCACCAACGCCGCGCCGATGAAGATCGGGCGATAAGGTTCCAACACCGTCAAGTTGCCGATCCAAGCGCCGCTGAACCCCAGGGCGATCAGAACCAGCGGCCCCAGGCAGCAAGCCGAGGCGAGGATGGCGGCTAGCCCGCCAGTGAAGAGCGCCCCGCGCCCGTTTTGAGGTTCAGACATACGCTTGTCCTTTCAAATCTGGATTGGATAGCTTAAGCTTACTTCCGTACCAATGTACGGAGTCAAGCGATATGGAAAAAAATTTGGAGAATCTGACTATTGGCGTTTTCGCCAAGGCGGCCGGGGTCAACGTGGAAACAATCCGGTTCTATCAGCGCAAGGGCTTGTTGCCGGAGCCGGACAAGCCCTATGGCAGCATCCGCCGCTATGGCGAGGCGGATGTGACGCGGGTGCGCTTCGTGAAATCAGCCCAGCGGCTCGGATTCAGCCTCGACGAGATCGCAGAGCTGCTGAGGCTGGATGACGGCACCCACTGCGAGGAAGCCAGCAGCCTGGCCGAGCACAAGCTTCAGGACGTGCGCGAAAAAATGACCGACCTGGCGCGCATGGAAACCGTGCTATCCGAACTTGTGTTCGCCTGCCATGCGCGGCAAGGGAACGTTTCTTGCCCGCTGATTGCTTCGCTGCAAGGGGAGAAAGAGCCGCGTGGTGCCGACGCGGTGTAGCCGAGGGTAGTTACGC
>NZ_JAMPQL010000039.1:0-20933 GCF_028482435.1 Providencia sp. PROV119 | reverse complement strand
ATAGGCTCGAATCCTTTCAGATGTACCATAATCAGAAGCCCCTCAAAAGAGAAATTTTTTTAGCCCTATTATTGGCTTTATTGTTTATTTAATACTGTTTCAATGATTCGCTTTATATAAACCACACATCTAAACAGCGACAATTTCCTCCATTTACGCTAAAGTAAGCACCTTACTAAAATAAAATGACATCACTGGCGGGAGGTCGATTTGATCCCGGACGTATCTAAAGCGCTCTCATGGTTAGAGGCGCACCCAGAAGCACTAAATGGTATTCAACGTGGTATTGAACGTGAAACATTACGTGTTACTCCGGAAGGTTCTATTGCTGAAACTTTGCATCCGGAAGAGTTGGGGAAAGCATTAACACATAAATGGATCACGACAGATTTTGCTGAGCCTTTACTTGAATTCATCACACCTGTTGATAAAAGTATTGGGCATAGTTTGGCTTTTCTTAGGGATTTACATCGCTATACGGCGCGTCAGATGCATAATGAAAGGATGTGGCCGTTAAGCATGCCTTGTTTTATCGAAAACGAGGATAAAATCACGCTGGCACAATATGGCTCATCTAATGTTGGCCGCTTCAAGAATTTATATCGCGAAGGGCTGAAAAACCGTTATGGTGCATTAATGCAGACCATCGCTGGCGTTCATTACAACTTCTCCTTGCCAATTGAGTTTTGGCAAGCGTGGGCGGGTGTTAAAGACGCTGAAAGTGGCAAAGCACAAATCTCGGATGGCTATCTACGTCTGATCAGGAACTATTATCGCTTTGGTTGGGTTATTCCTTATTTATTTGGCGCTTCTCCTGCAATTTGCGGGTCGTTCCTCAAAGATAGGGATACCAAACTCACATTTGAAAAGACCGCTGGTGGTACTTATTACTTGCCATATGCGACGTCACTGAGAATGAGTGATTTGGGCTATACAAATAAATCTCAGAGCGATTTAAACATTACATTTAATGACTTAGATAGTTATGTCGCGGGCTTGAAAAAAGCCATTTACAAACCATCTGAGGAGTTTGCTGCACTAGGTGTTAAAAAAGAGGGCAAATACATTCAATTGAACACTAATGTGTTGCAAATTGAAAACGAATTGTATGCCCCTATACGCCCTAAACGTGTGCCTAAAGGTGATGAATCGCCGTCAGATGCGTTGCTACGCGGTGGCATCGAATATATTGAGGTAAGAGCGTTAGATATTAACCCATTCAGTGCGATTGGTGTTGATGAAACACAAACTCGTTTCCTCGACCTGTTTTTAATTTGGTGTGTGTTAGCTGATGCACCTGAAATGAACGCTCAGGAATTGGATTGTAGCCGTAAAAACTGGAACCGAGTGATCCTCGAAGGGCGTAAGCCTGGGCAAGTCATCGGTATTGGTTGTGGCAGTGAAATGAAGCCACTCGTCGAAGTCGGGCAGCAGTTATTTAACGATCTGATCCGTGTAGCTGAAGTCCTTGATACTTGCTGTGATGCTAAGTATCGTGATGTTTGTCACCAATTTGTTGCGATGTTTGAAGATCCAACACTGACATATTCTGCTTTAGTGATGGATAAAATGATTGAGCAAGGCATTGGTGGCTATGGCTTAGCATTGGCAGAAAAATATTATCAGCAATTGGTGAGTGAACCTTACGAGGTGATCACTGAGGCACAGTTTGAAGAAGCTCGATTAGCTTCCATTGAAAAACAAGCTATGCTAGAGAAAGAGCAAACCGAAAGCTTTGAAGAGTACCTGCACAAGCATGCAGGGCGTTAAAAAGAAAATGGCCACGTTAAGTGGCCAAATATAAAATCTCTTAGAGAATTAGGGATGATAACAAATTTGCGCGTCTTTCATTTATTAAGACTCGGCGATTCCAAAATAGTTTCATTTATTTTTTGAAAATAAAAATAATTTTTTCAGGAGGTCAAGAAATGCCGTTATTAGACAGTTTTACTGTAGATCATACGCGTATGGCTGCACCTGCCGTCCGTGTGGCGAAAACCATGCAAACTCCAAGTGGAGATACGATTACAGTTTTCGACCTGCGTTTCACGGTTCCTAACAAAGAGGCAATGTCAGAGAAAGGTACTCATACACTAGAACACCTATTTGCAGGTTTTATGCGTGATCACCTCAACGGTGATGGTGTTGAGATCATTGATATCTCGCCAATGGGATGCCGTACAGGCTTTTATATGAGCTTGATTGGAGAGCCTGATGAACAACGCGTAGCGAATGCATGGAAAAGTGCAATGCAGGATGTACTGAAAGTCCAAGATCAAGCGAAGATCCCTGAACTGAATATTTACCAGTGTGGCACTTATAAAATGCATTCACTGGAAGAAGCTCAACAAATTGCACGCAATGTCTTAGCGTCAGAAATCCGTGTTAACAAAAATGATGAGCTAGCCTTACCAGCTGAGAAGTTGACAGAACTACACGTTTAGATAAATAGCTTCTGGATAAACTGCACCTGATATTCGATACAGGTGCAGTTTTTATTTGTGCTTACTAAGAGGAAGATACCGCCGACTTTGTGTTTAAAGGCGTAATTTTTACCTGTTTGATAATATTGTCACTGATTTCTAATACTTCAACTAAGTAGTGTGAAATAACAATTTTCTCTTGTAATTCAGGTATATCCCCAATAGCTTCCAACACCATACCATTCACAGTTCTTGGGCCATCGATAGGCAGGTGCCAATCAAGGGCTTTGTTAAGGTCTCGAATATTCGCTGTACCATCAACGAGTACACTCCCGTCGCTTTGAGGTAGAACTTCTTCAGCCAATGATGGTGACATGGAGGTTGTAAAGTCACCGACGATCTCTTCTAAGATGTCTTCAACAGTAATCAGACCTTGGATCTCACCATACTCATCGACAATGATGCCTATTTTCTCTTTGTTATGCTGAAAATTAATTAGCTGAGTACTTAACAGCGTACTATTTGGAATAAAATAGATATTATCGGCGGCTTTGATCAGATTTTGTTTATTGAACTCGCGTTTTTCCATCATCATGCGATAGGCTTCGCGTACTCGTAAGATCCCAATCGCATCATCCAGTGAATCACGATATAGTACAATACGCCCATGAGGTGAGTGAGTTAATTGGCGTACAATGGATTTCCAATCATCATTAACATCAATGCCTACTATCTCATTTCTTGGCAGCATAATGTCGCCGACAGTCACTTTTTCAAGATCTAAGATAGATAGCAACATGTCTTGATTACGTCGACTGAGCTTTGCTTTCGACTCATTAACGATAGTTCTTAACTCATCTTTACTTACAGCATCGCTACGTATAACAGGGGGTTTTATCCCACAAATGTACATAAACATCAGTGTGATTTTATTGAACGCCCAAACGACAGGCAGCATAATTTTTTGTAGAGGTTTTAAAATATAGCTACTTGGAAAAGCGACTTTTTCTGGGTATAGCGCCGCGATCGTTTTAGGTAAAACTTCAGCGAAGACTAAGATGATGAAGGTTAAAATACCTGTTGCAATTGCCACCCCTGCGTTACCGTATAAACGCATCCCCACAATAGTCGCGAGTGACGAAGCTACGATATTAATCAGGTTATTACCAATTAGGATCAAACTAATCAGTTTATCAGGGTGTCTGAGTAATTTTTCAACTCGTTTTGCAGAACGGTTGTCTTGTTTGGCGAGGTGCTTTAAGCGGTAACGGTTCAGCGTCATCATACCTGTTTCTGAGGCTGAAAAGTATGCTGACATAATAATTAAAACGATTAATATGATGATGAGCGTACCAGTAGATACGTGATCCAAAACTAGGTTCCTTATGCAGTATAGATAAGATTATTTTATCCATCTTATGGATAAGATACCATAATTTGTTGCATCAGCCGGTTGCCGAAAAAAGCCATTGTTAGGATAAAGGCGCCTGCTACATGGAAAAATAGGACTCTTTTTCCGCGCCAACCTCCATGAAAATGACCCCATAATAAAATGATATAGACGAACCAAGCGACAACTGATAACACAGACTTATGAATATTCTCTTTATCAAAGATATTATCCATATAAATAAAGCCCGTACATAAAGTTAAGGTTAGCAGAATGACACCAACTTGGGTGATATGAAACATTTTACGCTCAATGACCATCATTGGTGGCATATCAGCTCTGAATTTGAACGTTTTATTTTTAAGTTGATAGTCAATAAGCGCGACTTGGAATGCATACAAGGCGGCAATTAAAAGGGTTGCATAGCTAAGCAAGGCCAAGCCAATGTGAATAAATAGCGGGACGCTGCCTTCTAGATGGGTGATAAATTCACCTGGCATCACGGCTGAGAGGATTAAATTAATAATGGCAAAACTATAGACAATAGGTGTCAAATACCACGCTTTGCCTTTGTAGGCGACCACCGTCATGATGATGCACATTAATAGGCTAACTGCGGAACCTAAATTCAGCAATGTGAGGTTTTGTCCTTCTGCTCCACGAAAAATAAGCAACTTTAGCGTGATTGCATGGGTAATCAGTGCAACAACAGCTAATAAGAGGGCTAACCGGCGATAGACAGGTTGTTTACGAACCTGGCCGGGAACGATCAGCGATATGCTGAACAGATATGTACAAACTGCTATGACTGCAAATACGGGCATAGTATAGTGTCGTTATTCATTTTTAGTGGATAATGTTAGCTAGTATAACGCGTGCAACTGTAGGCTCCAACCATTAGCACTGTTAATAAGCCTCTTCTTAATCGTTAATCGCATTTAAGAGTCCTTTTTACAGGCCATGTTCATTTAAAAATGAGGATAATTTTGGTATCTGGCCTGTAAAAACAACCTCCAACAGGGTGCAGCGAATATACGTCAGGTATGATACACTGTGACGAAAATTTTCGGCGTTGGTTTCAGTTGTGGCTGTCAGTGGTTATTTTGCTTTGAAAAGACCGATAAGCAAATTTGCCGAAATGAGCCACTCAATACTTGTATTTTGCAGTATTCATAACCAAATCTAGCTTTGACAGTAGGCCCATAAACAGAATTGAGCTAAGACATATGTTTGATAATTTAACTGACAGACTATCGCGCACTTTGCGCAACATCAGCGGGCGTGGTCGTCTGACTGACGATAATATTAAAGATACATTGCGTGAAGTTCGCATGGCTCTGCTGGAAGCAGACGTTGCGCTCCCCGTTGTCCGTGAATTTATTCAAAAGGTAAAAGAGAGTGCTGTTGGCCAAGATGTCAATAAAAGCTTAACGCCAGGCCAAGAGTTCATCAAAATTGTTCAAAATGAGCTTACACGAGCGATGGGGGAAGAGAACCATCAGCTCAACCTTTCTGCACAACCACCTGCTGTGGTGTTGATGGCAGGTTTGCAAGGTGCGGGTAAAACAACCAGCGTTGCAAAACTAGGTAAGCTATTAAAAGAAAAACAAAAGAAAAAAGTTTTAGTGGTCTCTGCTGACGTGTATCGTCCAGCGGCGATCAAGCAGTTAGAAACATTGGCTGAAACAGTTGGAATTGATTTCTTCCCTTCCGATGTTAAAGAGAAGCCTGCGGCGATTGTGCAAAAAGCTTTAAAACATGCTCAATTACAATTCTATGATGTATTACTTGTGGATACAGCTGGGCGCTTGCACGTTGATGAGGCGATGATGGAGGAAATCCAAGAAGTCCATCGCATTATCAAGCCTGTAGAAACCCTATTTGTTGTCGATGCGATGACGGGGCAGGATGCGGCAAATACAGCAAAAGCGTTTAACGAAGCACTGCCTCTTACTGGGGTTGTTCTGACCAAAGTTGACGGTGATGCTCGTGGCGGTGCGGCTCTCTCTATTCGCGCTATCACCGGTAAGCCAATTAAGTTCTTAGGGGTTGGCGAAAAAACCGATGCGTTGGAGCCTTTCCATCCTGAGCGTGTGGCTTCCCGTATTTTAGGCATGGGTGATGTGTTATCTCTGATCGAAGAGATTGAACATAAAGTTGACCGTGACCAAGCTGAAAAATTAGCTAAGAAACTGAAAACGGGTGACGGTTTTGATTTAAACGACTTTTTAAGTCAATTAAAGCAGATGCGTAATATGGGTGGCATGGCGAGTATGATGAGTAAAATACCCGGTATGTCTCAAGTGCCTGATGCGGTGAAGTCACAAATGGATGATAAAATTACTATCCGTATGGAAGCTATCATCAACTCAATGACACGCAAAGAGCGCGAAAAACCAGAAATTATCAAGGGCTCCCGTAAACGCCGTATTGCAGCGGGGTCGGGTACGACGGTTCAAGATGTCAACCGCCTTTTGAAACAATTTGATGATATGCAACGCATGATGAAGAAGATGAAAAAAGGCGGTCTTGCTAAAATGATGCGTGGTATGAAAGGAATGATGCCACCGGGTTTTCCGGGGCGTTAAGTAATGAAGCTAGAAAGAATATGCACTTTTGATTGATTTTTGCGTCAAAGTGAGTAAAATTTTCGGGCTTTTTATATGACAACCGGACTCTATCCCTCGATGGAGTCTGGTTGTTTTATTAACTAATGAGGATGTTATGGTAACAATTCGTTTATCTCGTGGCGGCGCAAAAAAGCGTCCGTTCTACCAAATCGTTGTAACCGATAGCCGCAATGCGCGTGACGGTCGTTTCATCGAGCGTATCGGTTTCTTTAACCCAATCGCTTCAGGTCAAGCAGAAGAACTGCGTTTAGACTTGGATCGTGTTGAGCACTGGGTTGGTCTGGGCGCAACTATTTCTGACCGTGTTGCACAACTGGTCAAACAAGCTAAAAAAGCAGCTTAATCTGTCACGGTGGTAACTATGAGCAAGCAAGCAAATCTAGCGACTCCTACTAACCCAATTGTGTTGGGTAAATTAGGCGCTGCGTATGGAATTCGTGGTTGGCTCAAAGTTTTTTCGTCCACCGAACATGCTGAAAGTATTTTTGATTATCAGCCTTGGTTTATTCAACGTTCTGGTCAGTGGCAACACATCGAACTGGAAGATTGGAAACACCATAACAAAGATATCATTCTGAAACTCAAAGGGGTTGATGACCGCGATGCAGCAACGCTGTTAACTAATTTTGAGATTGTTGTGGATTCAGCGCAACTTCCTGAATTAGATAATAACGAATACTACTGGAAAGACCTTATGGGCTGCCAAGTGGTGACGTTGCAAGGGTATAACCTAGGTACCATCACCGATATGATGGAAACCGGGTCTAATGATGTCATTGTGATTAAGGCAAATCTAAAAGATGCGTTTGGCATCAAGGAGCGGCTGGTTCCGTTTCTTGATGGGCAGGTTATCAAGAAAGTCGATCTCAAATCTAAACTGATTGAAGTTGATTGGGATCCTGGTTTTTAAATCTCCGGTTGAACGGTTTTTATGAGTGGGACTAAATAATGTGGATTGGTGTAATTAGCCTGTTTCCCGAAATGTTCCGCGCAATAACCGAGTACGGGGTAACTGGTCGGGCAGTGAAAAATGGCCTGCTGTCTGTGGAGTGTTGGAACCCGCGAGATTTTACTCACGATAAACACAAAACAGTCGATGATCGCCCCTATGGCGGTGGTCCGGGCATGCTGATGATGGTGCAGCCATTAAGGGATGCTATCAATACAGCAAGAACTGAGGCAGGTGAGGGTGCGAAAGTCATCTATTTATCACCTCAGGGGCGCAAACTTAGTCAAGCTGGGGTTTGCGAATTGGCAACGAATGAGAAACTTATTCTTGTTTGTGGTCGATATGAAGGCATTGATGAACGGATCATACAAACCGAAATTGATGAAGAATGGTCAATCGGTGATTACGTTCTAAGTGGTGGGGAGCTCCCCGCGATGGTGTTGATAGACTCAGTTTCTCGGTTCATTCCGGGGGTACTTGGTCATGAGGCATCTGCTCAGGAAGACTCTTTTGCAGATGGCTTGTTGGATTGTCCTCACTATACCCGCCCTGAAGTTTTAGACGGCATGTACGTTCCTGATGTTTTATTGTCAGGGAATCATGCAAAGATAGATAGCTGGCGCATGAAGCAATCACTTGGCCGTACCTGGCTGAGAAGACCTGAGCTTCTGGAAAGCCTAGCTCTGACTGACGAGCAAAGGATGTTGCTGAACGAATTCCAAAATGAATATCGTTCTGAGCAACAAGTGAATCCAGACAATTAAATTAATTGTCTAACATATATCAGTTTACCTAGGGTAAGAGAATTATTATGAGCAACATTATTAAACAACTTGAACAAGAGCAGATGAAGCAGGACGTACCTTCATTCCGTCAGGGTGATACTGTGGAAGTTAAGGTATGGGTCGTAGAAGGCTCTAAGAAACGTCTGCAGGCATTTGAGGGCGTGGTTATTGCTATTCGTAATCGCGGTCTGCACTCTGCATTCACTGTTCGTAAAATTTCTAACGGCGAAGGTGTTGAGCGTGTATTCCAAACTCACTCTCCTGTCGTAGATAGCATCGCTGTTAAACGTCGTGGTGCCGTACGTAGAGCTAAACTGTACTACCTGCGTGAGCGTTCTGGTAAGGCTGCTCGTATCAAAGAGCGTCTGAACGCCAAGTAATACGCTTTCGCTACATCCGAAAGTTACGATAAGGCCCGCTTATGCGGGCCTTTCTATTTGTTACCTTATTGATTTAGATAAGTTCACTGTTAATCATTTTCTGAAGTTAGATCTTTCTCTGTCACTTATTTCCCTTCTTATCGACCTAATCGTTAATATATTATCCTCTTAAGTTAAATTACGTACTTTACCTGTTTTTGTAAACATAACTTTACTAAAAGAGTGGTTTTGTATAATAAATAAGCGATATTCAATAGTTTGTTTTATTAAAATCTATTATTTATCAATGTCTTGTGTCTGTGTAATTTTTTATTTACGTATATGGAAATATTTTACATTAATGGATTGTATTCTTTACGTCACATGGTATGTTAATAACCAAGCACTCAAACACAATATATAAACAATAAGTTAAGCAGGTAATAAAAATGATCATGCAAAAAGATGTACTCAATAATGTGAATATTCGTGATGAACAGGTACTGATTACACCTGAAGCACTGAAACAGAAGTTTCCACTGAGTCACAACAATCTGCATGCCATCGCGGCTTCGCGTCAAACAATTGCTGATATTATCCATCAGCGTGACCCGCGCTTACTCGTGGTATGTGGTCCTTGTTCTATTCATGATGTCGATGCGGCGATTGAATACGGGCAACGTTTACAGAAGCTTGCTGCTGAACTGAGTGATAGTTTATATATTGTGATGCGTGTCTATTTTGAAAAACCTCGTACAACAGTGGGTTGGAAAGGATTAATAAGCGACCCTCTTATGGATGGTTCGTTTGATATGGAAAAAGGCCTACATATTGCGCGTGATCTTTTGACCAACCTTGTCAATATGGGGCTGCCATTAGCCACTGAAGCGTTAGATCCTAATAACCCACAATACTTAGGTGACCTTTTTAGCTGGTCTGCAATTGGTGCAAGAACCACAGAATCGCAAACACACCGTGAAATGGCATCAGGGCTATCGATGCCTGTAGGGTTCAAAAATGGTACGGATGGCAGCTTGTCTACAGCCATCAATGCGATGAAAGCCGCTTCTATGCCACACCGTTTTATGGGGATTAATCAGTCAGGGCAAGTGAGCTTATTGCATACCAACGGTAATGAAAATGGGCACATTATTTTACGCGGTGGTAAAACGCCAAATTACAGCCCTGAAGATATCGCGGCTTGTGAAATTGAAATGAGAAAGGCAGGGCTAGAACCTTCATTGATGGTCGATTGTAGTCACGGTAACTCTAATAAAGATTTCCGTCGTCAGCCACTCGTTGTTGATTCAATTATTGAACAAATTTCTAATGGAAATCAATCAATAACCGGTATTATGTTGGAAAGCCATTTACATGAAGGCAATCAAAGTTCTGAGCAACCGCGTAGTGAGATGAAATATGGTGTATCAGTGACGGATGCCTGCATTAACTGGGAAACAACGGAAACGGTATTGCGTAAGCTACATCAAGCATTGTTACCTGTGCTTGAAGGGCGCGCAGAAAAATTTGAAATTGCGAGCTGATACAAGGTATAGGTATGTCTGTAGAATTATCTCATCTTAGAGAACAAATTGATGAGGTTGATAAATCGTTATTAGATTTGTTGGCTAAGCGCTTACAACTTGTAGCTGAAGTTGGTGAAGTCAAAAGCCAACATGGTTTACCTATTTATGTACCTGAGCGGGAGGCGAGTATGTTGGCCGCCCGCCGTCAGGAAGCCGAACGCATGGGGATCCCCCCAGACCTAATAGAAGATATTCTTCGGCGCATTATGCGGGAATCCTATGCCCGTGAAAATGATAAAGGGTTTAAAACATTAAAGCCTGATGCGGGTCCAATAGTGATTGTTGGTGGTGATGGTAAAATGGGGCGGTTATTTAATCGCTTACTAACGTTATCAGGTTACCAAGTTAAAATTTTAGGTGAACATGATTGGGCACAAGCAGAATCAATTGTTGAAGGGGCTAGCGTCGTTATTATTAGTGTTCCGATACATTTGACGGTGCGCGTGATCAAGCAATTACCGAAATTGAACCAAGAAACCGTATTAATCGATATTGCGTCAATAAAACATCAACCTTTGGAAGCAATGCTGGCTGTTCATGAGGGGCCAGTGCTTGGCTTACACCCTATGTTTGGTCCTGATGTTGGTAGCGTTGCGAAACAAGTGTTTGCTTTTTGTGATGGTAGAGGGGCTGAGTCATATCAATGGTTCCTTGAGCAATTACAAGTTTGGGGAGCTCGCTTGAAAAAGATCACTGCGAGTGAACATGATCGTAATATGAGTTTTATTCAAGCATTGCGCCACTTTACTACTTTCACCTATGGGCAAAACTTAGCGAAAGAACATGTTGATTTGCAGCAATTGCTCGATCTCTCATCGCCAATATACCGGTTGGAACTTGCAATGGTTGGGCGCTTATTTGCTCAAGACCCACAGTTGTATGCTGATATCATCATGTCGTCAGATGAAAATATTGAATTAATTCGCCGTTACTATCAGTTATTAGGGCAATCGATTGAGACGCTCGAACGTAAAGATAAGGCTGAATTTATACGACAATTTAATGAAGTTAGTGATTGGTTTGGTGAGGATGCACATCACTTTATGAAAGAAAGCCAATCCTTGTTGCAAAGAGCAAACGACAATCGTAAGTAATGTATAAAATAGCTTCTAATTTAATTTTAGGAGCTATTTTTTTATTACCAAAATCAAAATATTCCCTCTTCAAGCTCGTACGTTTTCTGCTTTACTATCTATAATTTGTTTTAGTTATTGCCATTTTTAATGATGTAAAATATTCCATTCTTAGAGTCGCTCAGCGATTTATTCTGATTTTGTCTGTTAATATCTATTTATAAAATGAATATTTATAAATTAAACAATTTAACTAATAAAGTTAGTCGATAATCTACCGATATTAACTGTCATAAAATGACGGCCAGTTCGGTGAGGAATCTATGTCTCTGAAAGATATAAAAATAGGTGTAAAACTTTTTATTGCGTTTGCGTTCTTTATTTTTCTTCTGCTCTTAAGCTCGGCGCTGTCCTTAATTAGCTTAAACAAGGCAAATAATGGTATTCAAGACATTATCTATAAAGATTATCCAATGACTGTTAATGCTAATCAGCTAATGGATAATTTTTATTCTTATATAGGGATACAGGAACTCATTTTATTGGATGATAGAGATAGTGAAAGACGCAGAAATGAACTAAAGAAAATCAGCTCGAATGTTGTTCGACTACTCAAAGAGCTTGATGAAAATGCCAAGGATCCACAGTCTATTGCTGTTCTTGCGGAGATCTATGATGTTCGTGAACGATTCCTTCAGTCACAAGCTAGGTTGAGTGAATTTCTCAATAACAATAATCGAAGCGCTGCTATCGATGAAATGATGAACAAAACATCGGCAATACAGCGTGAATACCGCGAGAAAGTACAACAATTTATTGAAGTGCAAAATCACAGAATGCAAGCCGCGGGCGTTATTGTCGATGGTGATTACCATTTTAATAAATATTTATTAATAACCCTCGCGATTATCAGCATTGCTATAGCTTGTATTATGGGATGGTTTATTACCCTGTCGATTACATGGCCTCTGGGAGCCGCCGTTGGCTTTGCTCAAGCGATTGCGGAAGGGGATTTAACACAACATGTTGAAATAAAAAATCAAGATGAAACTGGGGTGCTATTGCGAGCGCTAGTCGAAATGAAAAAGCGTTTGTTAGAAATTGTACAAGAAGTACAAAATGGCTCTGAAAGTATTTCAGCCGCTGCGGGGCAAATTGTTGCAGGAAACCAACATCTAGCGGCAAGAACCGAAGAGCAAGCAACCTCTGTGGAAGAGACTGCGAGTTCTATGGAACAAATCACATCGACAGTACAAAATACGGCAGAGCATACTCACCAAGCGACACAATTGGCCGCAGACACTGCGGTTGTTGTAGCCAATAATGGCCGCATGATGAATGAGGTAACCAACAAAATACGTGCTATTCATTCATCTTCTAACCAAATGACAGAAATTATTAATCTAATTGATTCTATTGCATTCCAAACAAATATTCTTGCATTGAATGCATCTGTTGAAGCCGCACGGGCAGGGGAACATGGTCGTGGTTTTGCAGTGGTTGCAGGTGAAGTTAGGTTACTTGCCCAAAAAAGTGCTAACTCGGCAAATGATATTCGTCTGTTAATTGAAAATTCGTTAACACGAACTAAAGAAGGTATGGAATTAGTTGAACATGTAGAGCAGCAAATTGATGGAATGATCAAAAATGTTGAAGAGATGGATCAACGGCTTCAGGAGATAGGTCAAGCTAGCCACGAGCAGAGCGCTGGAATATTACAAATAAACAGTGCGGTTGGACAACTTGATGTGACGACACAACAAAATGCAAGTTTAGTCGAGGAGTCAGTCGCGGCGGCAGCGTCATTGAATGAGCAAGCATTGCATTTAAAACAGCTGGTTAATTATTTTCAGGTAAGTGCGACTCACGAAAATAGGTCAGTGTAATAAGTAAATAGTGTGTGTCAGAAGCCAGTCATGTGAATGACTGGCTTACTATTAACGTATCAGCATAGATAAAATAGATTAAGGCGTAATTTTTTCTGGTTCAACGGGGACAATATTTTCAGAAGGATAGCAGCCTAACACCTTAACAGAACGGGTTATTGCAATCAGCTCTTTTAGTGCCTGCTGCATATTTTCAGAACGTAAATTGGCATGCACATCAACATAGAACATCTCTTCCCAAGGCTTACCATTAATAGGGCGTGATTCCAGTTTACTCATGATGATCTTATTATTTTTTAAGATGATTAGAGCATCAACAAGAGCACCGGCCTGCTGACCAGTTGTAATGAGTAATGTGGTTTTTGCAGGAACTTGCTCAGTGACCTCAATCGCTTGCTGAGCAACGACGATAAAGCGTGTCATGTTAATTTGTTGGTTGGCAAGATTATGTTCTAGCACTTGCAAGCCATATAGCGCGCCGCCTGCTTCACTTCCTAGTGCCGCAACATTTGGCGAGTTTTGTTGAGCAACATTCTGCATTGCGGTTGATGTGCTATCACAATATTCAATTTTCCAATGCGGGAATTGGGCTAAATATTGGCTACATTGTTGGAATGGTTGTGGATGGCTGTAAACCGTCTCTATTTTGCTAAGATCAGCCCCTGCGGTTGTGAGCAAGCAATGGTTTATTGGTAGTCGAATTTCACCTACGATTGAAAGGGTGGTGTTCTGTAATAGGTCATAAACATCGTTAATGGCGCCTGAGCTGGTATTTTCAATAGGTAGGATACCATAGTCGGCTTGACCACTTTCAACGAGTGAGAAGATATCTTGGAATTTATGGCAGCTACATTCAACTAATTGGTCAAAATGTCGGGCAGAGTATTGGCGAGCAGCAATATGTGAATAGGAGCCTTTAGGGCCTAGGAAGGCAAAACGCGCGGAGTCATTTGGTGTTAAGTTTAAATGTTGCTGTAAGATGGCTTGTTGAGTAAGAACGGAATCTTCAATGATCATTTGAAACAGTCGTGTAACATAAAAACCATCTAACCCTAATGGCTTGGCTTTATTGATCAAAACATCCAGTAATTGGCGTTCACGCTCTTTGTCTCGAATTGGACGGTTATCTTCTAATTTTGTTTGAGCTACTTCAACGGCATACCCGCGTCTCTTAGCCAGTAGGCCGAGAAGTTCACTGTCTAATTGGCTGATTTTTTCACGTATCTTCAGTAAATTAGTACTGTTGTCCATCCTACCTTCCCCATAAAATATCAGTAAATAAAAAAAGCCCCCTAGCAGGGGGCTTTCAAATCTTGTCATCTTTTCTTTCTCGAACGACAAAAGCCCCTTAGTAGGAGTGGCTAAAGAAAGAAAAGAAAACAAAATTCATGTGCATCATTATTTACCTATTATTGACCATTTCTTAAATAGACCCGATACACGGGCAGATGTCAACAAAAAAGATATTGGGGAAATTAAAAACGCGCCCAAGATAGGCGCGTTGATAAGGTTTCAAGATAAGTTTGTAGACAATATAAAATTATAACGTAACAAGGTTAGCTTCTTTTACACTATTACTGGCTCTTCTTGATTCTCCTTTATGTTGCACTTTGTTCAGTTGTCTTTCGAGTTTGTTAATTAATTCATTGATGGCGACATACATATCTTCATGTTTGGCGCTTGCAACGAGTTTTCCTGTAGCAGTTTTGATGTTGGCATCAACCATAAAACCTTGTGGTTCTTTTGATAATACAACGTGAGTATTAATCAAAGCGACTTGCCATTTGTCGAGTTTAGTCAGACGGCTCTCAATGTGATCTCGGATAGCAGGGGTAATATCCATTTGTTTGCTAGTTATGTTTACTATCATATAGTTACCTCTCATTGTTTCCGTCTTTGATGTATTCAGAATACTGACTATTTATCTAAAAAAATTGATATAGATCACGCTTAATGAACAGGATAATCCTTCGCGAACCGAACTGTGATTCAGGATAAAAAAGAGAGGGAAAGAGATTGCCAAGTTGAGTTTCTTGAGCGAAACTGAAAAAGTTGACTATCAATACGGTAAATAGTCGGTACTTTATTTGGGCTAAAATTCAGATAAAGAGTAAACAATAAAATAGTGGCCTAAAAAAGATTATTTATCGTCAATTAAAGTTGCCTTCCGATTTTGTCTTTGATTATTTTATATGCTCAGTTTCACTTTAATGTGATAAACAAAAACAGCAGCCTAAGCTGCCGTTTTCAATGTTGATTTTTCTGTTAATTTGGATTGGCTGCAATAAGGTTAGCAACTTTATTCGCTTCTTCATCTAACCCCATCTGCTTATAAGCTATTTCCATGTATTTTAATGCATTACGGGTAGCTTCAGTATCTGGGTAGTCCCTTAGCATTTGTTGTACTCGATTGACAACCGCGACATAAGCGCCACGTTTGTTGTAGTATTCAACAACAGAGAGGTCAAACCTTGCTAAACGATCTTTTAAATAAACAAGACGCTTACTGGCGTCATTAGCATAGAGGCTGTTAGGATAGTAACGCACTAATTGACTGAAGTCTTTGAATGCGACGCGTGCATGTTGTGGGTCTCTATCTGAACGGTCTACGCCGAAGAAACCTTGTAACAAGCTGTCATCAAGAGCCATTGCCGTTAGCCCACGCATATAAAGGACATAGTCGATATTTGGATGAGTTGGGTTTAAACGCATAAAACGGTCAATCGCAGCTATCGCCATTGGTAGCTCGGCTGATTTATAATAAGCATAAATCAGGTCTAATTGTACCTGTTGGGCGTAAGGGCCAAATGGATAGCGGTTATCTAACGCTTCTAATTGCTTGATGGCCGCTTTATAGTTGCCGTCCTGCAACTTTTGCTGGCCAATACTGTACATTTCAGCCGGAGTACTATCAGGGCTGACTTCATTATTGCTGGAGCATCCGGTGAGTACCAGGCTCAACGTGGCAGCAGCCACCAGATATTTGATACGTATCATCACGTGTTGGTTATCCTCTGAGTGTTTCGAGGGAGACTATCCGTAAGGCTCCCGGCAAAATTCGAGTTACAATAACATACATTTTAAATAAAACGGCATCGCCGTCAAAATACAAACACTAAAAAAGTAGATTAATTTATGGCTCAACAAGTACAACTTAATGCAACTGTTGCTGAATCACAGCTCGGTCAACGTTTAGATCAGGCTTTAGCGGAATTGTTCCCTGATTATTCACGTTCACGTATAAAAGAGTGGATTTTAGACGATAGAGTGCAGGTTAATGGAAAAGTTATCAATAAGCCAAAGGAAAAAGTTTTAGGTGGCGAACAAATTTTAGTCGATGCACTGATTGAAGAGGACAATCGTTGGGAGCCGCAAGATATTCCTCTTGATGTTGTGTATGAAGATGAGGATATCCTCGTTATTAATAAGCCTCGTGGGCTAGTTGTTCACCCAGGTGCAGGGAACCCAGATGGCACTATATTGAATGCACTATTGCACCGCTATCCTGAAATTGTTGATGTACCACGAGCTGGTATTGTCCACCGTCTAGATAAAGACACGACGGGATTAATGGTGGTTGCGAAAACCGTACCCGCTCAAACACGCCTTGTAGAATCATTGCAATTACGCGAAATCACCCGTGAATATGAAGCAGTTGCTGTAGGGCGAATGACTGCGGGTGGTATGGTCGAAGAACCCATTTCAAGGCATCCGACAAAACGTACTCATATGGCTGTTCACCCAATGGGGAAACCTGCGATAACACATTATCGCGTGATGGAGCATTTTAGAGCTCATACTCGCTTGCGTTTACGTTTGGAAACGGGAAGGACACACCAAATTCGTGTGCACATGGCCCACATTAACCATCCTTTGATTGGTGATCCACTGTATGGCGGACGTCCTCGTCCATTAAAAGGGGCAAGTGAAGAATTTTTTGAAGTCATGCGTAAATTTGATCGCCAAGCACTGCATGCAACGATGTTGCGACTGTATCATCCTATTTCAGGGATTCAAATGGAGTGGCATGCACCACTACCGGATGATATGGTTGAACTTATTGAAGCCTTAAAGGCAGACTATCAACTGCATAAAGACGATATGGATTGGTAATGAGCTCATTGATTTTTCCTGACTGGCCTAAGCCTAAGAATGTATCATGCTGTAGCACCACACGTATTGGTGGGGTCAGTTTGTCGCCATTTGATAGCCTCAATTTAGGGGGGCATGTAGGTGATGATCCCTCGGCTGTCAGTGAAAATCGTCATCTCTTACAGACCTTGGCGGGCTTGCCACAACAACCGTTGTGGCTTGAACAAGTCCATGGCACAAAAGTATTGTGCTTAACTGGTGCTGCCATTGACAACAAACAGGCGGATGCTGTCTATACTCAACAGGTAGGACAGGTGTGCGCTATCATGACCGCTGATTGTTTGCCTGTTCTTTTTTGTAGCAAAGATGGTCGTGAAGTCGCGGCGGCTCATGCGGGTTGGCGCGGGTTGTGTGATGGTGTGCTTGAAAATACGGTAGCACAATTTACTTGTGATAAAAAAGACATAATGGCTTGGTTAGGGCCTGCCATCGGGCCTGAAAAATTCGAGGTCGGTGCCGAGGTGAAAGCAGCATTCGTCAAACAATCGAGTGAACTCGCATCAGGGTTTACGGTTCACGGCGAAAAATATTTAGCAGATATCTATTTATTAGCACGCAAAAAGCTGCAAGCAGCAGGTGTTTCATCAATTTACGGCGGTACATTTTGTACCGTGAGCGATAAAAACAGATTTTACTCCTATCGCCGTGAGGGTAAAACGGGGCGCATGGCCTCATTGATATGGGTAAATAACTAGTGTTTAGTGATTTATTCTGAATTAACTGATATCGCTAAAATAATTTAATTATAAACTTGAATAAATAAAAATAGACCTCATTTATTCACCAGAAGCAATTTTAATCCCATTTTTAGTGGAGGTGTTATGCGTCTGGATCGTTTAACTAATAAATTCCAGCAAGCGCTCGCTGACGCCCAGTCATTAGCCCTTGGGCGCGAAAACCAATTTATAGAACCTATTCATTTATTAAGTGCACTGTTTAATCAAGAAGGTGGCTCTGTTCGTCCTTTGTTGACAACAATTGGTGTTAATGCAGGGCAATTGCAAAAAAAAATTGAAGATGCACTCGCACGCTTACCGCAAGTGCAAGGGGTTGCCGGTGATGTGCAACCATCAAGTGATTTGATCCGCCATTTAAATTTATGTGATCAACTCGCTCAAAAAAATGGAGATGAATTTATCTCCTCCGAACTGTTTCTTCTCGCTGCTTTAGAAGCTAATACATCACTTGCAGACATGCTCAAAGCGGCCGGTGTGAATAAAGCAAATTTAAATAAGGCAATAGACGAGATGCGTGGTGGAGAAAAAGTGAATGACCAAGGTGCTGAAGACCAGCGCCAAGCGTTAAAGAAATTTACTGTTGACCTGACTGAGCGTGCTGAGCAAGGCAAATTGGACCCAGTCATTGGGCGTGATGAAGAGATTCGCCGTACAATTCAGGTTTTGCAGCGTCGTACTAAAAATAACCCTGTATTGATTGGTGAGCCAGGTGTCGGTAAAACCGCCATCGTCGAAGGGTTAGCGCAACGTATTGTTAATGGGGAAGTGCCAGAAGGGCTAAAAAATAAACGTGTCTTATCCCTTGATATGGGAGCATTAATTGCAGGGGCGAAGTTCCGAGGCGAATTTGAAGAACGTTTAAAAGGCGTACTAAACGACCTCGCAAAACAGGAAGGTAATGTGATCCTGTTTATCGATGAGTTGCATACGATGGTGGGTGCAGGTAAAGCCGACGGCGCAATGGATGCCGGTAACATGTTGAAACCCGCATTAGCGCGTGGTGAATTGCATTGCGTTGGTGCGACAACGTTGGATGAATATCGTCAATATATTGAAAAAGACCCTGCTTTAGAGCGCCGGTTCCAAAAAGTTTATGTGGCAGAGCCAAGCGTCGAAGATACGATCGCGATTTTACGTGGTCTGAAAGAGCGTTATGAGCTGCACCACCATGTGCAAATTACGGACCCTGCTATCGTAGCGGCGGCGACACTATCACATCGCTACATTACGGATCGTATGTTGCCAGATAAAGCTATCGACTTAATTGACGAGGCTGGTGCAAGTTTACGTATGCAAATGGATTCTAAACCTGAATCCCTTGACCGTTTAGAGCGCCGTATTATTCAACTGAAATTAGAGCAACAAGCTCTGAAAAAAGAGTCTGATGATGCGAGTAAAAAACGTCTTGATATGCTCGAAGAAGAATTGGCGGAAAAAGAGCGTGAATATTCTTCATTAGAGGAAGAGTGGAAAGCAGAAAAAGCCTCGTTAACAGGCACTCAGCATATCAAAGCTGAGTTGGAAAATGCACGCTACGAAATGGAAAAAGCACGTCGTAGTGGTGATCTGGCTAAAATGTCAGAGCTGCAATATGGCCGTATTCCTGAGTTGGAAAAACAGCTAGAAGCAGCGACAAAAGCAGAAGGCAAAAATATGAAGCTTCTGCGAAATAAAGTCACTGATGTTGAGATCGCTGAAATTCTTGCTCGTTGGACTGGCATACCTGTTTCTCGTATGTTGGAAAGCGAAAGAGAAAAATTACTGCGTATGGAGCAGCAATTACATCAACGCGTAATTGGTCAAGATGAAGCGGTTGTTGCTGTTTCAAATGCAATCCGCCGTAGCCGCGCGGGTCTATCAGATCCTAATCGCCCAATTGGCTCATTTATGTTCCTAGGGCCAACAGGGGTCGGTAAGACTGAGTTATGTAAAGCACTGGCAAACTTTATGTTTGATAGTGATGATGCGATGGTGCGTATCGACATGTCAGAATTTATGGAGAAACATGCCGTTTCCCGCTTAGTGGGGGCTCCTCCAGGCTATGTTGGTTATGAAGAAGGGGGCTATCTAACAGAAGCTGTCCGTCGTCGCCCTTATTCTGTGATCTTATTGGATGAAGTTGAAAAAGCGCATCCAGATGTCTTTAACATTTTATTGCAAGTGTTGGACGATGGGCGTTTAACAGATGGGCAAGGTCGTACTGTCGATTTCCGTAATACGGTGATTATCATGACGTCGAACCTAGGTTCTGATTTGATCCAAGAGCGTTTTGGTACAATAGGCTATTCAGAAATGAAAGATATGGTCATGGAAGTGGTTTCTCACAGTTTCAGACCTGAGTTTATTAACCGTATCGATGAAGTCGTTGTGTTCCATCCATTAGGTAAAGAGCACATTACTAATATCGCGAACATTCAGCTTGGTCGTCTATATAAACGCCTTGAAGAGCATGGTTATGAAGTGAGTGCAACACCCGCTGCGTTGGAGAAAATTGGAGAAGCAGGGTTTGACCCAATCTTTGGTGCTCGTCCATTGAAACGAGCAATCCAACAAGAGATTGAAAACCCACTGGCACAAGAAATATTGTCAGGCAAATTAATTCCAGGTAAACCAGTTGTTCTGGATGTTGAAAATGATGAGATAGTGGCTAAACAGTAAAACTCAACATTTCAATTAGTAAATAGAAAGGCGATCATCAGATCGCCTTTTTACTTTTGATAGGCATAAAAAGGCGATTTTGCTGTAAAAACCGGCGTAAAGTTTAAAAAGTAGTCGGTTGTCATTTTTTTTCAAAAAAACACTTGCCAGAATTTTCTGACTCCCTATAATGCGCCTCCACTGACCGACGATGAGCCGACACTGAATGTGATGGCAAGCCCAACAGGGTAACGAAGGCAGGCGAGAGATTCTGAAAAGAATAAGCAAAAAAAGCTTGACTCTCGATGAGGAAGGCGTAATATACG
>NZ_JAMPQL010000038.1:0-24597 GCF_028482435.1 Providencia sp. PROV119 | reverse complement strand
TCTCCATTAGCCGAAACAGCAGGGGCCTCGGTTGGCGTGACGCTGTCACCGTTATTTTCTTGAGATGCTTTTCTTGCTTTAGCTCTTGCAAGTGCAGCAGCCACAGCAGCTTTACGAGGATCACTAGAAGTTTCATCAACAGCCGAGGCTGCAGCTTGTTTTTCTGCTTGTTTGGCTCTCGCTTGTTCTTTACGTGCGGCTCTTGCGGCAATAACAGCACTGTTATCCGGCGCCGCACCCGCTATCACATGAATATCTGAAGTTGCTGTTGCTTGTTTAGCTTTTACACGAGCGAGCGCAGCAGCAACAGCATCTTTGTCTGATGATTCCACTTGTACAGCGGCTTTTTTATGACGCTCTTCACGGGCTAATTTTTCGCGTTCCATACGCTGCTGCTTCGCTTCAAATCGTAGTTTTGCTTCTGCAGCACGGCGCTCTTCTTGTTTGATTTCGCGAATTTCTGCTTTTTCTTGTCGATAATATTGCACTAACGGAATATTACTTGGACAAACATAGGCACAAGCACCGCACTCGATACAATCAAATAGGTTATGTTTTTGCGCTTTTTCGTGCTCTTTGCCTTTACTGAACCAATATAATTGTTGAGGCAGTAGAGCCGCAGGGCATGCTTCAACGCATAAACCACAGCGGATACAAGCTTCTTCAATCGGTTTTTGCCCAACTTCTTCAACACTAGGAACTAACAAGCAGTTGCATATTTTAACTACAGGTACCTTGAGATCTGGCAAAGTAAAGCCCATTAGTGGCCCCCCCATAATCACCATTTGCTCAGATGCAGGGGTAAAACCCGTTTGTTGTAATAGATGATGAACAGGAGTACCTAAGCGAGTCCAAAAGTTTCCAGGGGAGGTAATAGATTCACCTGTAACGGTGACAACACGTTCAATCAAAGGTTGCCCATCAATGACGGCACGTTTTATGGCAACAACCGTACCGACGTTTTGCATCAATACGCCAATCTGTGAGGAGCGGGCACCAGAAGGAACCTCTTTACCCGTCAGGATCTTAGTAAGCTGCTTAGCGCCACCAGAAGGATATTTGGTGGGGATCACCCGCACAAAAATCTGCTTATCATGGGCAGTAATGGCTTTCTTCAGTGCAGCAATGGCTTCAGGTTTATTATCTTCAATGCCAATAAGTACTTGATCAGGATTGAGTAAATGTTGCAAGACACGACAACCCTCGATGACCTCATCGGCATGCTCTTGCATTAAGCGATCATCTGCTGTGATATAAGGTTCACATTCGGCCGCATTAACGA
This sequence comes from Providencia sp. PROV119, assembly GCF_028482435.1. Lineage (NCBI taxonomy): Bacteria > Pseudomonadati > Pseudomonadota > Gammaproteobacteria > Enterobacterales > Morganellaceae > Providencia > Providencia sp. PROV119. The sequence goes on along the minus strand of NZ_JAMPQL010000038.1, from coordinate 23,315 downwards.
TCAATGTCTTGATAGCATCTTTCCCTCCCGCTAATTTAGACGCGGTAGGGAAACCTGCACCACCAAGCCCAGCGATGCCTGCTTGCTCAATTTTTTGTAATAATTGTTGAGGAGTGAGCTGTAAATAGTCAGGCTCAGGGAATAACTCACACCAAGTATCTAACCCATCGGCTTTGAGGCAAACTGATAGCTCTTTTAAGCCAGAAGGGTGTGCCGTGACCATCGGTTTTATTGCGGTGATAGTGCCTGAAGTTGAGGCATGAACAGGCACTGTACGACCGACACCACGGGTTAAGGGTTGCCCCTTGAGCACATGTTCACCCACTTTGACGATCAATTCCCCTTCAGGGCCTAAATGCTGCTGTAACGGGATAATCAGTTCATCGGGAATTGATGCCACACGCATTGGTGTTTGGCTTGACTGTAATTTCATTTCTGGCGGGTGTATCCCACCAGAGAAATCCCAGATATTGTCTTTTTTTGACCAATTAAACAACTTAAACATGCGCATCTCCTTTTACCGTGGCGAAAGGAGATTTCGGTTGTTGTTCATCAGGTGATACAGGAATATTTTTGACAGGAATACTGTTTAAATCCCATTTCCAGTTTGCAGTGGTCGTTTTCACAGGAACAAGTTCGATACAATCAGTCGGGCAAGGGGCTACGCACAGATCACAACCTGTGCAGAGATCTTCAATTACGGTATGCATAGCGCGCGTTGCGCCAACAATGGCATCAACAGGACATGCTTGAATACATTTGGTGCAGCCGATACAGTTTTCTTCATCAATAATAGCGACTTTTCGAACAGGATTCTGTGCGCTTTCATCACCATCAATTGGCTGAGGGTCTACGTTAAGAAGTTCAGCTATTTTCAACATGACTTGCTCGCCACCCGGCGCGCACTTGTTGATCATCTCTCCGTTATTGGCTACAGCTTCTGCGTAGGGGCGACACCCCGGATAGCTGCATTGACCACATTGACTTTGGGGCAAAATAGCATCAATTTTTTCAACAATGGGGTCTTCTTCAACTTTAAAGCGTAATGAGGCATAGCCAAGGATCAAACCAAAGATCAGCCCAAAAACGGCTAAAATGCCAATAGCAATCCATAACGATATCATTAGAACTTCACCAAACCACTAAAACCCATAAATGCTAAAGACATTAGTCCAGCAGTGATAAGGCCGATAGATGAGCCACGAAAAGGTGCAGGAACATCAGCGACCGCCAACCGTTCGCGAATAGCGGCAAACAGCACCATTACCAATGAGAAACCAACGGCGGCTGCAAAACCATAAACAGCAGACTGTAAGAAACCATGCGATTGATTGATATTTAATAAAGCAACGCCTAAAACTGCACAGTTAGTCGTAATAAGTGGGAGAAAGATCCCTAACAGGCGATAGAGCGTTGGACTGGTTTTTCTAACAACCATTTCAGTGAATTGCACAACCACGGCAATCACTAAGATAAAACTTAGGGTGCGCAGATAGAGCAGGTCGAGGGGCACTAAAATTAACGTATCCATCAACCAAGAGCTGATTGCGGCGAGTGTCATAACAAAAGTGGTAGCAAAGCCCATTCCGATGGCTGTTTCGAGTTTTTTTGATACACCCATAAAAGGGCACAGACCAAGGAATTTTACCAGTACAAAGTTATTAACCAGTACGGTTCCAATGAATAGCAAAAGATAATCAGTCATTTTATTGCCTGAAAACAAAATTAAAAGAACAAAAACTGACGAGCGTCAGTTAAACAGGCTGTATGATAACAAGCTATTTTTGTGATGCTTATCGATCTTGTGTGAAAGTCATCTTCACACGAGCAGAATTTTTGATGTAAGGAACAAAAATAGCAGCACCGATAAGTGGCCAGGCGAGTGTTTTTAGCGCCGTTAGGGAATCAATATTTGCAAAATAAAAGGTTTTTAGTCCAAGCAATAACAGGACTAACATCCAAATAATAAAACGGCGAGGAAAATGCCGAGAACGCATAAACATAAGTTTTAAGATATGAATAGTGAATACCATCATAACGATAGTGATCAGAAAAGATAAATACCAGTCGAATGGGATATAGTGAGTCCAATCATCAATTGTAGTGATAATTCGATATAACGTAATAAAATACATGACCACCATAGAGCATACAGCAAAACACGTTAATAAGATGAAAGCTGCGGGGGCAAGGAGCCAACCAGTAATACGATGGGGGTCATAAACAGGCGTCATATCAATTTAATCCATATTATAAGCTAAATCATACACTAAGCAGCAGTATCAAGAACTGTCTTTGCTTACACTCGTGGCTAGTGAACGCATCTCTTTTATCACGTTGCTGAATCATGAATGACTTTTTAAGTAGCATCAATTCGAGGCTATCCTACCATAGTTTTATTTGCTAATTAATTCGTTATGGTGATACTTTTTATGGATTCAGTGAAAATTAATAAAATGAGGTCATTATGTCCGCACCAATAAAAGTCGGTATTGTAGGTTATGGTTATGCAAGTAAAACATTTCATGCCCCTTTTATCGCTACATTGCCAGGGTATGAATTGACAGCTATCTCCAGTAGCAATTCAGATAAGGTAACCGCTGATTGGCCTGATGTTGAAGTCGTCTCTTCACCTGAGCAACTGTTTGCAAATCCTGAAATTGAATTAGTCATTATCCCGACCCCCAATGACACTCATTATCCACTGGCAAGCCAAGCGTTAGCGGCAGGCAAGCATGTCGTTGTCGATAAGCCTTTTACTGTCACTGTAGAAGAGGCTCAATCACTACAACAACAGGCACAACAAGCAGGAAAGCTTTTATCGGTTTATCATAATCGCCGTTGGGATGCAGGCTATTTAACACTGAAGAAACTGTTTGCTGATGGTTGCCTAGGCGACATTAAATATTATGAGTCACATTTTGACCGTTATCGCCCAGTCACACGACAAAGATGGCGAGAGGCAGCAGTCGCAGGCGGCGGAATTTGGTATGATCTTGGTCCTCATTTATTAGATCAAGCGTTACAATTTTTCGGAAAACCAGCAAGTATTACCGCAGATTTAGGGATGATCCGCCCAGGCGCTGAAGCCGTTGATTATTTCCATGTTCTTCTTCACTATCCAGATAAAAAAGTCGTTCTTCACGCAACAACAGTAGCTGCCGCTGAATCGCCTCTTTATGTTATTCATGGCATGAAGGGAAGTTATGTCAAATATGGTCTTGATTCACAAGAAGAAAATTTAAAAAATGGTCTGTTACCGACTCATGAAAATTGGGGAATAGATCAACGTAATGGCGTTGTGACGCTGTCACAAGGCGATGCGCTTATTTCCCAAGAATGGCAAAATGAAAAAGGAAATTATGGTGGTTACTATCTTGCCATTCATGAGGCAATCCGTCATGGTGCCGCAAATCCAGTACAGCCACAAGAAGCCATTGAAATTATGAAATTAATTGAGGCTGGTATACTTTCAGATAAACAAAAACGCACCGTTACTCTTGATTGTTAATGTTTAAATAGATGAGCCAGCATTTTTAGCTGGCTTTTTGTTAGGTAATAACATGAATTTGTTAGCAAAATTAAAAATTGACCCTTTTTTACTGATTATGATTGGCGTTGTTGTGATTGCAAGCCTATTTCCTTGTGAAGGGGAAGTCAAAGTTGGCTTTCAGTATCTAACAACGGCAGCTATTGCGCTTTTGTTCTTTATGCATGGTGCAAAGCTTTCTCGTGAATCAATCATGGCAGGGATTGGGCACTGGCGACTACACTTATTAGTATTTTCAAGCACATTTATTCTGTTTCCTATTATTGGATTAGCTTTGCATTTTATGGTGCCGTCATGGATGTCACCGACGGTATACATGGGGTTTCTTTATCTTTGTGCATTGCCAGCAACGGTACAATCGGCCATTGCCTTTACCTCTGTTGCCGGAGGAAATGTGGCCGCAGCGATTTGCAGTGCGTCAGCATCCAGTATTCTCGGCGTCTTTTTATCGCCGATATTGGTGGGGTTACTAATGGATGAAGATGGCAACCAAGCAATGGATACGTTGAATGCAATTGGCTCTATTTTATTGCAATTAATGCTGCCATTTGTAGTAGGGCACCTGTCTCGTCCACTATTAGCGAATTGGATTAACCGTAATCGTAAATTAATTAATATCACTGACCGTTCTTCTATATTATTAGTCGTATATGTCGCTTTCAGTGAAGCGGTTGTTGAAGGAATTTGGCAGCGTATTGATGGATACTCTCTATTTATGATTGCTGTGATCAGCTGCCTTATTTTATTTGTCGTTATGCTCCTAAATACACTTGCGGCACGCTTATTTAAATTCAGTAAAGAAGATGAAATCACAATCGTATTCTGTGGTTCAAAAAAGAGCTTAGCGAACGGCGTTCCTATGGCAAATGTGCTATTTCCAGCCTCCGTTGTAGGGATAATCTTATTGCCACTAATGATATTTCATCAAATCCAATTAATGGTATGCGCGGTTTTAGCCCAGCGTTACGCAAAACGTTTAACTAAATAATTAATAGTAAAGTCGGGGGGATAATAACCCGACTTACTCAATCCATAATCACCATTTAGTTACAACATACTATGGTGTTATCAATAATAGGCAAACTTAACCTTCAGAGAAAAAAGCTAAACAGGGCAGAAAAGGGGATTAACTGCCCAAAACGTGAATGATTTTAGCTTTATAGCAGGTTAGCGAAGGGCTGCTTTTTGTTTGAGTTGCTGTTTTTCATTTTCGCTGAGAAAGGCGATACTTAACCCATTGATTTGAGCCTGCTCTATTTCAGATGGTGTCAACCCAGCTTTAGGGGCGGCAACTTCATATTCATAAGCTAATTCAATGCCTTCTACGGCAGGGTCATCAGTATTAATCGACGCTAACACACCATGGTTTAAAAACATTTTCAATGGATGTTTCGCTAATGACGGTACAGTGCTGGTCTGGATATTCGAGGTTAAGCAGCTTTCAATACCAATTTTATGTTTTGCTAAGTATTCGATCAGCTTAGGGTCTTCACAAGCTTTAACACCATGGCCAATTCGTTGTGCCCCTAATTCTTTAATTGCATGCCAAATACTTTCTGCACCCGCGGCTTCCCCTGCATGAACAGTTATTTGTAAACCGGCATCGCGCGCTTGGGTAAAGTGAGAGTGGAAAAGGGAGCCTGGAAAGCCAAGCTCATCTCCAGCCAAATCCAATGCGCAAAGTTTGTCGCGGTGAGCGAGTAGGCCTGCTAACTCTTTTGCACAAGCGTCTTGACCAAAGGTTCGACTAAGGATCCCTATTAAATTAATTTTAATATCATACTGTTTGCAACCAGCCGTAATACCATCAATGACAGCTTCAACAACACCTTCAATAGGGAGGCGATGGTTCATTGCCATGTAATAAGGAGAAAAACGCAATTCTGCATAGTCAATACCCGCCTTATAAGCATCTTCGACGTTTTCTTGAGCAACACGTTTACAGGCATCGAGGTCGGCTAATACAGCAACTCCCCAATCTAGTTTTTGCAGGAAACCGACTAAGTCAGCCTCTTGTGTCATTACTTGCACATGAGGACGTAAAGCTTCAATCTCATTAGCAGGTAGCGTAATACCGTGTTGTTGGGCAAGGGAAAGGATTGTTTCGGGGCGGATATTACCATCTAGATGGCGATGTATGTCTGTAAGTGGCAGTTGTCTGTTTATCACTGAATTGAGTCCCTTTATGTGTATGGATTAGCCAATATATCCTAGTATAGATGTGAAAACGCCAGTCAAAAAATATTGACTGGCGTTTAAGATTAATATTAATGCAGATTAGTTAGCTGGTTGTGCTACTTCAGCACCGTCAGCCGGCGCATCTTCGGTTTGTGGTACAACTAACTCTTCTTCTTCATATTCCATAGAGCTTTCTGGGCCAGCCATCAACTTCATCTTAGTTAAGAAGTCTGCAAGGGTATAGCTATCCGCGTTAAACGTAATATCATTACCTGCATATTTGATAGTCATGGTCAGATCGTTACCTTTCTCTATCATCCATGGTGATTTTTTCTGTTTCGCTTTTTCTGCACGCTCTTCGTCAGTCATGAACATTTCTTCAAACGGTGAGCTGAACATATCTGAAGTTAGGAGCATTTGTGCTTGATCAAACTCATTTGTTGCTTGCTCAACATACATTTTCTTAGTTTCTGCATCAACAACTTGACCTTGGTCTAAAATAGCGATTTGAGACATTAACTCAATAGCCATTGGTTTGTTCAGCGTGAGGTTAAAGTCAAATGACTTAAATAAGCTCTTAACTGCTTCATCAACTTTGTTTGTCATTGCTAATTCAGTAAGCTCTTTTTGGTCCCACTTATTAAAGGTCATACTTAAGTCTGTCGTTGTTTGACCTGCAGAGTTTTTCCAGTAAAGAGGGCTGATAGAGAAGGTCGGTTGGTTTTTCAGCATTTCAGGCAATGTTTCCTTCATCATCTTCATTGCGATTTTTTCACCTGCTGCTGTTGGATTGCCTGACGCAATTCCTTCTGCTAATGCACTATTATATTGCTTAACAAATTCACCCAACGCTTTTGCATCTAGCTTATCAATCGAAATAACTACCTTACCGGAGCCTAAGTTTTGATCTAATGCGACTAAATCATCAATGCTGTAAGTGAAGCTACCTTTAATATTTTCTTTTTCCAGTGCAGAGTCTGAAGTCATCACTAAGTTTTTGAAAGAAAATTTAACCTCTGGGATATTAACATTTGCATTTTCTATAACAAAATCTTGTTTACCGATATAGAAATCATGTTCGGACTTAGTCAGGTTAGAAGTTAGTTTTAACCCTTTTAACATCATTTCTTCTGATTTATCTGCATTCTGAATCAATAAGTTGTCAGTATTCAGTGTGGCTTCAATCTCGTTAAAGTCAGAAGAGGCATTAAATAATAGTTTTAATCCATTAAAGGAAATGTTTGACTTTTCTTTGGTAAATTCAACGGGTAACAAATCTAGATTTGCATCAACACTTTGGCCATAACCAACAACAGCAGTACCTGAAATAAATGGTTTACCTTTTGTTATTTCGAATAGCTCTTTGGTTGATTCATTATTTGCTAATTCAATATGTGCCGCGCCCAGTTTAGGCATTAAATTGAATTTAGAGAGTTGTGATAGAGGGAAAGGACCGTGCTCAATATCAGTATTAAATACAAGACTTTCCTCTGGGCCAGTAGAATATACGGATGAGATAACGATATTAGCTTGCGAGGAGAATAGACCACGTTTAAAGTTTTCCACTTTGAACTGTAAACCTGAACTTGGAGCATTTACCTTAATAAATGAGTTGGTATCCTCAATCATATAATTTAATTCAGACTCAACTTTAGAGCCTGTGTACCATGATGCACCACACCATACAGCACCAATAGCAACTATTACACCAACTGCAACTAATGACTTTTTCATTATGAACATCCATCCTTTCAGCGCGTTGTCTTAACGCGCTATAAAAATTGTACAAGTTTTATCTAACCGTCTTTTGCGTGCAATCAAGACGAACAAAACACAAAAATACATTAAAGGTTATAGACACGAGCGAGCTTACCCACGCCTGTGGCGTAAACTTCTTTTTCAAAGGCCGCCAGAAAAACAGATTCTCCTGAACAGATTTTTAATTCATCATCGCCTGACTTCAAAACTAACTCGCCATCTATGCAGAAAAAGATAGAAGCCGTTTCATTAGTTATGTTTATCTCTGTGTCATCAATAGAATATATATTAAATGCAAAATCTTCTACTGGTATATGATATTTACAGATATTTCCTGTTTTTTCTGGTTCACTAAGTAAACTTTGGCTTGTTTTGGGGATAAAATCTACATTTGCTATCAATTCTGGAACATCAATATGCTTATTGGTCAGTCCAGCTCGTAGGACATTATCGGAATTAGCCATGATTTCTAGCCCAACGCCTTCAATATAAGCATGTGGCGTCCTTGCATATAAGAACATTGCCTCGCCAGGCTGCAACTCAACAACATTAAGCAACAGTGGGACAAATAAACCTGTATCTTCAGGATAGAGGCTAACCATTTGTTTTATGGTGTTCCATGGTTCGCCTTGGCGACTGTTTAATGCGGCTTTCAATACACCTAGTGCTAACTCTTTTTGTTCACCTGTGAGACTCAGAATTTGTGCAAATAATTTCGCTAATTTTTCTTCAGTTGGTGATTGAACAAAGAATTGAATTTCAGGGTGAGCCGCAGAGACAAAATCAAGCAGTTCAGCAATTTCATTGAGTGGGCGAAATGCGTTCATTGCTTTAAAAGGTGTTAAAGCATAAATTAGCTCAGGTTTATGATTATCATCTTTATAGTTGCGGATTGGCGAATCTAAGGGGATCCCCGCAGCATTCTCTTTTGCAAAACCAACTTCAGCATAAACCTTATTAGGATGGACTTGTACCGAAAGAGGAGTTGCGGCACATAACACTTTAAATAAAAAAGGTAAGCGGGAGGAAAAAGTGTCTGCTACTTTTTTACCTAGAATTTCTTCTGGGTTACTCGCAATATAATCAATCAGTGGGAGCGTTTGGCCTGTTTTGGTATTCACGACACAAGAGCTCGCTTTTGGGTGTGCTCCCATCCATAACTCAGCCATGGGTAGATGTTCTGGGTTAGGGATAGCGTACAACTGTGTGAGTGCAGTGGTACTCCCCCAGTCGTAATTTTGAATCTTATTAATCATTTTTAGCATAGCCAAAACTCTCTTTTTCTAAAAATCAACTTATTTCCTTTTTACTACAATACAATAAACACGGTTAAGTCGCATTATTGAAATTAAATATGTGGCATTATAGGGGGGTGTTATCGGCTTACCTGCAAGCTGATGATTCCAAAACCGATTATTCTGTGTATGTACTTAAGGAGATAGTAATGGCAGCCACTCGCATTGAAAAAGACTCAATGGGACCAATTGAAGTACCTGCTGACCAGTTGTGGGGCGCGCAAACTCAGCGTTCTTTAGAACATTTCCGTATATCTGTAGAAAAAATGCCTGTTGCGTTGATCCATGCATTAGCAGTGACTAAAAAAGCTGCTGCAAGCGTGAATATGGATTTAGGCTTACTGCCTAAAGATCGCGGTGATGCGATTATCGCTGCGGCTGACGAAGTATTAGCTGGCAAGCATCCTACTGAATTCCCTCTTGCTATCTGGCAAACGGGGTCTGGTACTCAAAGTAATATGAACATGAACGAAGTACTGGCGAACCGTGGTAGCGAGATCTTAGGTGGACAAAGAGGTAATGAGCGTCTTATTCACCCTAACGATGATGTTAACAAGAGCCAAAGTTCAAACGACGTATTCCCAACTGCAATGCATGTTGCGGCCGTTGTTGCTATTCGCGAGCACTTGCTACCTGAATTAAAAGCGTTACACAAAGTATTAGATGCTAAAGCAAAAGAATTTAAAGACATCGTAAAAATTGGTCGTACCCACCTACAAGATGCAACGCCATTGACTTTAGGCCAAGAAATTTCTGGCTGGGTAGCGATGTTAGCGCATAGCGAAAAACACATTGAAAACTCTGTACCACACGTATGTGAGTTAGCGCTGGGAGGTACGGCTGTCGGTACCGGTCTAAATACTCACCCTGAGTATGCGGTTCGTGTTGCTAAAAAAATTGCGGAACTGACTGGCCAACCATTTGTTACTGCACCTAACAAATTTGAAGCACTCGCAACATGTGATGCTTTAGTTCACGCTCATGGTGCACTAAAAGGCTTAGCTGCGTCCCTGATGAAAATTGCTAACGACGTTCGTTGGTTGGCGTCAGGTCCTCGTTGTGGTATTGGCGAAATCGCAATCCCTGAAAACGAGCCAGGTAGCTCAATCATGCCAGGTAAAGTTAACCCTACACAGTGTGAAGCTTTAACGATGCTATGTGCACAAGTGATGGGTAATGACGTTGCTATCAATATCGGTGGTGCTTCAGGTAACTTTGAACTGAACGTGTTCCGCCCAATGGTGATTGATAACTTCCTGCAATCTATCCGCCTACTGGCTGACGGTATGCGTAGTTTCAACGAACACTGTGCGATTGGTATTGAACCAAACCGTGAAAGAATTGAGAAGCTACTTCATGAGTCATTGATGCTGGTTACTGCTCTTAATACACATATTGGTTACGATAAAGCCGCTGAAATTGCTAAGAAAGCACATAAAGAAGGCTTAACGTTGAAAGAGTCAGCATTAAAACTAAATTATCTGACTGCTGAGCAGTTCGATGAGTGGGTTCGCCCAGAAGATATGGTTGGCAGCATGAAAAGCTAATCAGTTAATTTATTAACTGAATATTTAAACACCTGCTCATCAATGGCAGGTGTTTTTTTATATTTCCATATATAAATTTAAGCGGGGTATCAGTAGCTCAACAGGCTTAGACCTTGGTCGATTACGGATCGCAATGTTATCAACATGGTAATCGGGTAGGTTACCTATCACAATATCAGTCAGTGATTTTTCAACCGCAAAAATGAGCAAAGGGTTGGCACAAGCGAACTGAGTTTGTTTTTGTTGGGCGCTATCCCAAACACGAGCAATAGGTTGCACTTTAACGGGGCGTTGTGTTTTAAGTACTACGTCATTATTTAATTGGCTGATCAATAGAATTTCTTGCTCTAATTGTTTCAACCACTCTTCCTTTGCAACTCCCAATGGTTGGCGCCCACTTTCCAATGAGCCTTGCAGCTTGCTCAACACCTGTTCTTTTGTCATTTTATTTATGACTTTTTTATTTGCCCAACCAAACCTTATGGTATCGATATCAGTAAGGTAGGTTAGAGTTCGATAGGTATTTAATGTCAGTAAACCATGCAGTGTATCATGAATAAATTCAAAACGTTGCGATTCATCAACCCCTGATTTTTGAGTGACTATTTGTTTTATCTGTATTTTTAATTCATTGATCTCATCTAGCAAGACCCGAAAAGTTTGATAAGTAGAATAGGGGGTATCAATACAGATCGCGCCAGGTAACCTAACGGCTGATTTATTACTGGTGAGTTCTGATTTATCATGAATAAATAATAGGTTATAATGTTCGATAGCATGTTGGATGGCAAGTTTACCTGTTATTTTTTCAACATCGATTTGTTTAATCTCATTATTTTCTTCTCCTTTCATGACATCCGGAAGACGAAAAACGGTCGCAGAGATAGAAGGTTGCTCAGCAATCAATTGGCTAAGTTCCGTTATTTTACTTTCTAACCGGTTAAAGCCTTCAATAAGGTCATATTTGGCATTATTCATGATGCAATATCCCTAATTAGTTACAACATACTGTATCTGAATTAATCATAACAAACATCAAGCATTGTGCAAATAAATAAGTTAACTAGGAAGAAAAGGGAGAGGCGACATCCCCCTTTATTGCATATGTTTTATTTGATATCGAGATCAATCACCTGATAAAAAGCATTCTCAGTGTCAGCGATACTCCATACAGCAAGTACTATTTGGTATCCACGATTTTCTTTTGGCAATACACATTGGTGCTCAACAATGGTTTCTGGTCGTGAAGGGGTAGCATATTGACAAAAGGGTATTAAGATTAATTGTTCACGCGTTATTGGTAAGTTGGGGTTCCAGTCAGGCTTAGTAATAAAGTATTGCCAATTAGCTGTCGCATGCCTTGCTGTTAAATACCATTTAAAGGTTTGCTGAGGCTCTGTGATAATATTTTTTACCCATCGAGCTGACGTTTGTTCATCCAAAGCAGCAAAACGGGGAATACCTGCACTTGCAATCTGTCCATCTTGTGGCCCTGAAAGGGGAAAACCTTTAGGACCTTCTAGCGATTGCGGCTCGTATTGTATTGCACCACAATTGCTATTTAGATTTTTTTTACACAAAAAGGCTCGGCTTTTAGGCTCTTCTACATAACCATGTCCCAATACGATAGCAGAAAAGCAGAATAAGAAGGGAAGTAATAAAAGTCGTTTTTTCATTTGTTGTCCTCATAATTGTTGAGGACAACATTTTCACTTAAACAAAAGTGCAAAATAAATTCCATCATTTGGTAAGTATTACCAAACCCTAACAGCTAACTTTCAACTTGTAAGCGATTAACATACCAATAATGAGTAATCCTGCAATAAACCAAGCTACACCAGACCAACCAAACTGAAACCAAAAGATCCCGCCTACAGTCCCTGCTATACTTGAGCCTGCATAATAACTGAATAGGTAAAGTGAAGATGCTTGACCTCTTGCTCGTTTAGCACGATGACCAACCCAACTACTCGCGACCGAGTGGGCAGCAAAGAAGCCCGTTGTTAGCACCGTCATGCCAAACAGAATGATCCAAAAACTAGAAAAGAGTGTTAACAATATACCCGCTAACATTAAAACTAAAGCAGCGATTAAAACTTTACCTAATCCAAACTTGTTAGTTAAGCTTCCCGATTTAGATGCGCTATAAGTTCCTGTTAAATAAATTATTGATAGCATACCTACTGTTGCCTGACTGAAATGATAGGGGGCTTCCAGTAAACGATAACCAATATAGTTATACATAGTGACAAACCCGCCCATCAAAACAAAGCCTTCAATAAACAGCCATGGTAGACCTTTGTCTCGAAAATGAAGACGCAGATTGACCCATAAACTTTTTGGTTTTAAAGAGCTTGCTCGAAAATGTTGCGATGGTGGTAATAGGCGCCAAAAGCTGATCGCGGCAATTAAAGCGAGTGCCCCTAATAGTATTACAGCAACGCGCCATGAATAGAAATCAGCAATCACCCCTGTAACAAGACGACCACTCATTCCACCGATAGAGTTACCACTAATATAGAGGCCCATTGATAATGCGACATAACTCGGGTGAATTTCTTCACTGAGATAGGTCATGGCAACCGCTGCGACGCCACTTAGAGATAAACCCACAAGTGCTCTTGCAATTAAAATACCTTGCCAACTTTGCATAAAAGCACTCAACAAAGTAAATAGTGCGGCGCTTGTTAACGCTACTACCATCACATTTTTTCGCCCAATTGCATCTGATATTGGCCCCGTAATAAGCAGCCCTAGCGCCATCAAGCCGGTACTTAATGATAAGGAAAGACTAGCCGTTGCGGGAGAAACATTAAAATCCTCTGACAACATTGGCAAAATAGGCTGTACAAAATAGAGCAACGCAAACGTTGCTAAACCGACAGTGAAAAAAGAAAGAGTGACGCGTAAATACAACGCATCATCACGTTGAATATAATGTTTCTTCGGTAAGTTATGGGGGCTTGAGTTATCTAGCGTTCCGTTAGCCGTATTTTCAGTCGTAAGACTATTTGATGAATTTTCCATAAAGAATTCCTTGCCATAACAACCCAATTGATTTCGATCAAAGAATAGAAATCTCAGACTATTTTGTCTAATATATTAATTATTACCAATAATACTTTAAACATATCAAAGAAAAAATGGCTATTGAATTAAGACACTTACGGTATTTTATTGCTGTTGCAGAAGAGTTACATTTTGGGCGAGCTGCGGATCGATTGCACATTTCTCAGCCACCATTGAGTCAGCAAATTCAATCACTTGAAGAACAGATAAACGCAAAATTACTTGAACGAAACAATAGAAATGTTTCATTAACCCCTGCTGGTAATATGTTTCTCAAAGAGGCTTATCAAATTTTAGCCCAGGTCGATGCAGCGGCTACAAAAGCAGCACGGATGGAAAAAGGGGAATTAGGGGAACTTTCTATTGGTTTTACATCAACGACGCCGTTTATGAATAAAGTGACCATGAGCTTACGCCAGTATCGTGAATCATATCCCGAAGTGGCTATCCATATGCATCAGATGAATACAAAACAGCAACTTGCCCCCTTACTTACAGGGCGTATTGATATTGGGATCATGCGTAATACCGAACTCCCTGAGCAGCTAAACTACCAACTTCTATTTAAAGAGCCGTTTATGGTTGCGGTGTATGAAGGTCATCCCTTATTAAAATATGAAAAAACAGGTGTCGACATTCATCTATTGGCGGAGTATCCATTAGTATTTTTCGAACGAGAGGTAGGTACAGCTCTCTATGATGAGATCCATAATCTGCTTACTTCCGCTGGCGTGACACCCAAAATATCTCAAGAGGCAGGGGAAGCAATGACAATATTAGGTTTAGTCTCTGCAGGTATGGGAATTTCGATTATCACAGAATCTTTTACCCGTATGAAAATTGACGGTGTAAAATACATCAGATTTTCAAATATTGAAGCCGCATCGGAAGTCTGGTTAGTCTACAATACGCGTAGAGCATTGCCTGCCGCTGCAAAAAAATTAACGGAATTACTGATTGAAAATATTGTTGGCTAAATAACGTGATTCAAATCACAAATAACATGTATGTCGGAGTAATTGCATTCTATATTACGCATAATAACTGACTGCTTTATAACGGGATTTAACACTGAATTATGGAAAACCAAACGGGTCATATTGATCAAATCAAACAACTAAACACAGGTATTGTCTACCGTGTGATTGATCAATATGGGCCAATTTCTCGGATTGCATTATCTAAACAATCACAATTGGCACCCGCAAGTATCACAAAAATTACGCGCGAGCTCATTGATGCCCATTTAGTTAAAGAAATTGAGTTTCCCGTTCTCGGCTTGCGAGGTAGGCCCGCGATTGGATTAGTCATTGAAAGTGAAGGGTGGCAGTTTTTATCTATCCGCCTTGCATGTAACTCTATTAGCCTTTCATTAAAAGAGATCAATACACAAACTATCGTAGAACAAGACTATCCATTTGACGTTAAAGGTAATGAGCAATTTTCCAATACGCTCTCATCATTAATTAGCCATTTTTTTGCGACATATTCACGCCATTTAGAGCGTGTTACGGCCATTAGTATTGTTTTAGATGGTTTGGTGGAGCCTTTCTCTGGTGTAATTTATGCTTTGCCTTATTACGACATTGATAATTTACCACTTGGTCATTTTTTAACGGAACAAACTGGGCTACCGACTTATATACAGCCTTATGTTAATGCGTTAGCACTAGCCGATTATTTTTCTTTGTACGAAAAAAGAACAGCAAAAAACATCATTTATTTACAAATTGATTGTGTTGTTAGCGCTGCAATTATCAATAACGGCATTGCATTAGATAGTCATACGCGACGAGCGATACATTTTGGGCATGTACAAACACAAAACACGGGGGAAACTTGTTATTGTGGTGGTATTGGTTGCTTAGAAGGGGCAATCGCTATTCCGGCTATCTTAAAACATGCCGTGGAATTACAACATTTATACCCATCATCCTCATTTTTCAATCATGACATGACTATCGATAGTTTTTGTTTAGCTGTGGAAGACCAAGATCCACTCTGTTTACATGTACTCAATGATATAGCGCAAATACTTGCCAAACAGCTCGGTCAACTCATTAATATCTTCGGCACCGAATTAATTTTAATCAATTCTCCGCTAAATCGGATTTCCTCTGTATTTTATTCACTTTTACATCAATATTGCCATTCGCAGTCTATTCCTCTATATCGTGGTGAATTACGCATTGAACAATCTGAAGTTACTAAAAAAGAGAGTGAAACTGCATTAATTCAACAAGCATTATATGATGGTTCTTTATTACTTCAGTTACTGCAAGGTTAACAGTAGTTAATAAAATTTTTGCTATTAAACAGAAAATTGAGCTAACGCAAACTTAAGAGTTACCCATTCCCATAAACTGATTCCATATCATTTTTCACTGCAACATGTATGCAGTCGTCTGTCACTTCAGGATAGAAAATAACTATGATGAATCTATTTGTTACCGGGACAGATACGGATGTCGGGAAGACAGTCTCCACGTTAGCAATACTGCAGGCTCTTAATGGCCAAGGAATTAAAGCTGTAGGCTATAAGCCTATCGCTGATAAGTGTATTGATACACCGGAAGGTATGCGGAATAAAGATGCTTTGTTAATACATGGGGCGTCACAACAACTTGTATCCTACGATGATGTTAATCCAATTAAAATCAAAGATAATTACAGCCAAGAAAACTGTATTGATTTCAATAAGATTAAACAAGGACTAGAAAACTTAAATAGCCAATGCGACACCGTTGTTATCGAAGGTAATGGGGGATGGCGCTATTTATTGGATGACAACACATTTTATACTGATTGGCTAAAAGGACAAAAAGTCGGCGTTATACTTGTCGTTGGCATCCAGCATGGCTGTGTAAACCATACATTACTGACTGCAGATGCAATACGTGCCGATGGTTTGCCGCTTATCGGTTGGATAGCAAACCGTATCAATCCAGGGTTGGCACATTATGCCCAGATCATTAATCGCTTACAAAAACACTTAAAGGCACCGTTGTTAGGCGAAATTCCGTATTTATTACGACCGGAAGAAAAAACGCTATGTCACTATTTAGATCAAGATAAGATCAAAGCATTTATGTGCGAATATGCATAGCTTATCGAGGATGATTGAAAAGGGCGCTGATAATAGCGCCCTGAGTTTTATTGATTAATGACGAGTATAAATGATCTTATATGTTTCATTTTGGCAATGGCCAACAACTTGCCCTTGCGCTTGTTCAGCCTCATCATTTGGAACAGCAACTAAGCTAAAATTATCGGCAGGAACGCCATTGTTAATAATTTTCTGCTTAATTTCTTCAATAACACTTTCACATGATGCTTGTGCTAACACTGGAGCAACGAGTAAGCATAGAGCTGGAAATATAAGTCTTTTCTTCATAATAACTCCTTAATGGGTTTAATGAGTTATGGGCGAGCTAATGGGCGTCCTGTATTTACATCTAGGCAGCGTTGTGTATTCGGCTCCCAATAAGCATTTAAATTAAGACTTTTCTCGCAGGCATCTTTTGCATCAAATGCAGCGTCAACCTTATCAAACTCTTTTTCAGTACGGGAATTTACTTTTGTACGTAAACTCCGTGTTTGATCCCACTGTTCCTTTTCTTGGCGTGCCTGCTCTTTTGTCAAAACACTATCAACATTTCCCGATGTAACACAAGTGCTTCCTGCTGAGCAGTTAACATTCCCTGCATGCGCTGCTGAAGAAAGCCCCAACAAAGGAAGGCAAAACACTACCGCCGCTAGACCTTGCTTAACAAACTTTAGTGATGAGCTCATTATAATTCCTTACAAAGTTAGTTCTATTCGACAATATAAACACAAATATAGCGCAAATTCCTTTAGAAAAGTACGAAAAATCACGCCTCTTTATAAACAGTTAAACCAGCAAAGGTTTGACAAACAGGCATCAATTCAAGTGTATTGACGTTCATACGAGCAGGCAATGTCGCTACCCAGTAAACCGTTTCAGCAATATCTTCAGGTGTAAGTGCATCCGCGCCTTTATAGATATTCGCTGCTTTATCATCATCACCTTTAAGACGAACATTAGAGAATTCTGTTCCGCCAACTAATCCAGGTTCGATATCAGTTACTCGGACTTTTTTGCCTTGGAGATCAGCCCGTAGTCCTAATGAGAATTGCTTAACAAACGCCTTAGTGGCGCCATAAACATTACCACCTTTATATGGCCAGTTAGCCGCTGTTGAGCCGATATTAATAATATGACCATGATTATTGGCAACCATAGTTTGCAATACTTCGTAGGTCATATTGACTAAACCTTTCGTATTCGTATCAATCATTGTTGCCCAATCGTCAGGGTTAGCCTCGAATGCGGGTTCTATACCTAGCGCTAAGCCCGCATTATTCACTAAAACATCAATATTTTTTAGTGCTGTTGGTAATCCTGCAATGGCATTTTGAATTGCTTTCCGGTCTCTTACATCAAGAGTAATAGGGTGAAAGTGCGAGCCTAATTCTTTTTGTAGTGCTGTTAGTCGCTCTGTACGACGACCCGTTCCAATAACGGTTGCTCCTTGCTGAATAAAGCGACGCGTAATTGCTTCGCCAAAACCTGAAGTTGCTCCTGTGACTAATATGATCATATTTTCCCCTGTCATTTTATTATTGCTTCATATTATGTGGCTATTCTAGCGCTTGTAACTCTAACCTACAAAAATCTTCTTGTCATGATAGAGAAAATAGAGCGCATCCGCACAATGCTTGTGCTAACAACATAAAAATATTCATAAAGTGATGCATTAATGAATATTCTCAGTTATAACTAGTGATGAATAAAAAATCAGGCCAAGAAAGTAATTCAACATTAGGATGACATCAAATGAACTATCAAGTTGCACCATTTTGGCTGTACTCAAGTAAATTAACTTTGTTGATTATTATTGCGTTAGTCATTTCTTTTTATAACGTGACTGGCTTTATTTTATACCTAATATTCTTAGGGTTAATTTGGGCTGTATTGCTCTCTATTAAAATTCACGGATTAAAAGAAAAAGGCCTTATCCTTAGAAATAGTGAGACGTCAACATGGATGGTTTATATAAGAGGGATCCCAGTTCAAGAGCAACGTCAACACTTGAAAAACCCCTATTTTGCGATTAAAAATCAGGGAAATAGTCGCTTACGGCAATTTGTTGAAGCTAAACTTAAACAAATAAACGCACAGTAATATAAATCAAGTTACCTTAAGTCAGCCAATTAACCATAAACACAACTCGTAACAACAAACAAGGATAGGCGCTACAGAGCTTCCAGATAAAGTAGATTTCATATGCTTCTTTAAAAAAGAGAACATTTTTAACTGATACGATGGTATTACATAACAATATATTGAAACCAACAATTTCGATAAAAAATTGGCAGGTTTGGCTTTTAATTTAAGCTAAACTCAGTTAATCAACCAAACCATACTACATAATTTATAATATAATGAATTTTATAGCTCACTTTTTAAAATTTTCCTACATAAAGAAATATTCTTGATAGGGATGACCTTAGAAGATAACGCATTGTGTAAAGCTAAAAACTCATTTAAACGTTGATCATATTTTTTCGAAAAACGCAATAACTCAACTGTATTTAAGAGTGTTTCTTTAGGCTTTTTTCGCATAATTGTACTGATTAAAAATCGGTTGGCTAAACGAATAGCACGTAAGTAATAAGGCACATTCATCCTAAAAATAATGGAACATTCGAGAAGAAAAGGGTAAAGACGCTTATCATACGCTCCCTCAATAATCCATCTATCAGTACTTAAAATCATTTCAATCTGAGATTTAATGAATTCTTCTGAGTTTTTACGGTATTCATTTCCTGTCATATCCCAATAAATAGCATCAAATTCATACACTGGCAAAGAAAGTTCTTTTGCTAATTGAGTTGCTACCGTTGTTTTTCCTGCCCCTGAAGGGCCAATAATACAAATTTTCATTTTTTAAATATTCAGTTTTTTGATAAAAAATTGCCACTGGATGAGCTGAAAATAAAAGTCAGTCATTAAGCCTATTATTGGTGATAAATTGCCATGTTTATCAATCATGTAGATAACAATTCATATCAATAATATTTTAGAAAATCATAGCTAGAGCTCATTTTTCAACCCAATGAAGATTATATTCGATTAATTAATCATCATAACTAATAACGCAGTTATGAGATTTTTTGAGACGTTATCTCTCCCGTTCAACGGATAAAATCAATCATTAATTTTCGAAACGTCTCTTTGACTCCTTCTTTCTAACTTTGCTATAGCCTCCCAGGGGTTAAGTACCCGATCTACACTAGCTATTGTTGATTCCCGATGAGCAATTATGATTCTAGTTATTTTTAATGATGAGATAGATTGATTGATATAAGCTTCATTTTTTAAATCTAAATGACTTGTCGCCTCATCTAAAAATAATATGCTCGGTTGTTTATATAATGCTCTAGCTATCATTAGTCTTTGCTTTTGTCCTCCAGATAAACTACCACCTAATTCGCTTAACATCGTTTCATATCCCATCGGCATTTTCATGATTTCTTCATGTATATTAGATAAAATAGCGCATTCAACTATTCTTTTATCATCTTTAACACTCTCAAAACTGGATATGTTTTCTGCTATAGTGCCAGAAAATAGCTTATCATCTTGCAAAACACATGCTATTCTGTCTCTATAATTATTTAATCCTATCGTATCTACATTTATATCGTTTATATAAATATTTCCACTTGTAGGGCTTAGCAATCCAGACATAACCTTCATTAAAGTTGTTTTCCCCATACCGGAAGGGCCTACAATGGCCACACTCTCACCAGCCTTTACTGAAAAACTTAAATTAGAGAAAATTTCCATTGAGTGAACATCATACTTAAATGATATCTTATCAATGCGGATATCCATGCTTTTATTGGGTAAAATCAACGCGTTTTTGGGCTGGTAATTTTCAGTATCTGTAAAAATTACATCTGATACTCTATCACAGTGAAGAGTTAGCATCTTTATTTCCAATAGCATATTTATTAAGTTCGCAGCTCTCTCTGAAAACTGACTTCGATAAATATTAAAAGCAACAAACATCCCTAATGATATTAAGTTATCCATTACCATTAGTGAACCAATCCATAAGATAATGATATGATCTATAGATGATATTAGTGAGTTCGCCCCATAAAAAAACATGCTTAGTTTTGTATTTTTAATATTCGAATTAATGGCTTCAATATTTAAGTTTAACCAATTCTTTGATCTGGATAGACTTAGACCTAATGATTTTATAGAGGCAATACCATAAATTGTCTCTGTAAAATGGGAATTCGCTTCTGCACTCTTAACAATATATTCTTCAGCGTATCTAATATATTTATTATACATTAAAACTCTTAGTGCAATGTATAATAGGGTAAATCCCATAACAATTAAGACTAGCTTTGAGCCATACAAGGTCATCATTATAAAAAGCCCTATGACCATTACTCCATCAACTATTCCATTAATAATATTGTTTATTAGAGTATTACGTAATGAATCTAATGATTCTAATCGTGACTGGATATCCCCAACTTTTCTTTTTTCGAAAAAGTCAAGGGGCAATTTCATTAAGTAATCAAAAAAGCTTATTTTCCATTGAACATTGACCAATGTATCTATAAATAAAGAAACCCATGCCCGAACAAATCTCAACGCAGTATTGAGCAATGTGAAAATAAACAAACCAAGTATCACTAGTGTCAGTAGGCTATAGTCACTAGATATTACAACATGGTCCATGATTAACTGGGTTCCTATAGGAAATGCAATATTTAGTCCCTCAATTAAAAATGATAAGCACAATACTTTTAATAGTGATGAAGGAAAGTTCGTTATGTTGTTTAACAATGTCCTTATATTTAACCTGGAAATCTTTTTTACTTTCTTAAAGTTACTGTCAGGCCACACTTCCATGGCTACACCGGAAAAACTATTTGAAAACTCATTAATATTGATTGTTCTTTTACCTATCGCTGGATCTTGAATAATGAATTTGTTATTCCTAATTGCGATTAATACAACAAAATGATTCATATTCCAATGCAGTATACAGGGTTTCTTCATTAAGTTTAATTCATCAATATCAATTGATAATGCTCTTGTTTTTAAATTTAAATTTATCAAAGCTTCAATTAAGCTTTGAAGTGTTGCTCCTTGAGATGAAATCCCAAATTCTCTTCTTAGATTAACCAAATCTATTTCCATTCCATAGTATCTGCAGATCATGGCTATACAGGCCAAGCCACACTCTGATGATTCAGATTGAATAATATTAGGTATTCTCCGTTTGAATTTAAGATCTAATCTATCTAAAACAAAATTAATATCTACCATGCTATTTACCTTCAGAAACGCTAGAGTCATAATACGATGATGTCACCCATTGATAAAGAGGCCGTTTTTCTAAAAATAATATAGCTTCAGCCTTTAAACCGTTGGATAAATACAATTTTTTATTTTTATATTTTATGCTTTGATTATCTAATTCAACTATTACTTTGTAAAAAGATGTATTAAAAGAGCTTTGTAAATTTACTGGTGAGCTGGAATATAATAACATTTCATTTTTTGAAATGGGTAATTTTGATATCATAGATATACTTCCTGAAAACTGTCCAAATTTTTGGTAAGGAAAAGAGTCATAGCGTATTTTTATTTTGTCCTTTACATTTAAATAGGGGACGCTACTACTTGGAACCCATAAAATCAATTGATACCCTGATTCATCGCTTCTAATTATTTTTATGATATTTTCTCCAGGGTCAATAAGCTGCCCCTCATTAACATTTAAAGTATCAATAAAACCATCAATTGGTGACAGAATAAATAAAGTATTATTTGCATTTGCTTCAGATAACTGCTTTTGAAGATCTATTTTTTGAGATTCATACTTATATATTTGAGTATCAAAATCAGCCATCTTTATCTTTAAGTCATTTTCTAAGTTTGATATCATTAAAGAGTCTTGATTTATTTGGTTTCTTATACCCTGATAAGCCACTTGCTGCTGATAAAATATGTTACTTTGATTTGTTAATTGTTCTTTATTAATCATTCCTTTTTTCAAATAAATCCTATAATTATCTAAACTCAATTTAGCTTCATTGAGACTTTTTAAAATAGCGAGTTCCATGTCTTTATTTTGAATATTAGACTTCTTATATAAATTTATCTGTGTTTCTATATTCTTTTTTGTCATTTCTTTGCTATCTATTGTCTTTTTAATTATATCATCAATTTTTTCCACTTGATAATTAATGGAGTTAACTGTGTTAACACCTAGATTCCCATTTTTTGTTACCTTGCTAATATCTAGTTGATATATTTTTTGTCCTTTTTTTACATAATCACCGACATTAACAAATTTTTTAATAACAATACTTTGTTGCGTTACGGATATATTTACAGGTTGTTTCTTTGATATTACCTCACCAATAACCGTTTCTTTCCTAGTAATATCTAGGAACAAAAACATAAATAATGCTATAGAAATAAAAAAAACTGATATTACAATATAAAATAACAATGGGATTTTTGAGATAATTAGAGCTTTACCTGTCCATCGACTTTTTTTATACTCTAATGCTTCTTCTCTAAATATACCATTCATAATCACCCTCTATTTAAAATAGAGCGACTGATATAGCCGCTCTATTAATATTTAATACTTAATAACTAATACTTAGTAAGTAACGTTAAAAGTACTACCATTGTTACCAATAGCATTAAAATTATAGGAATCTTTAATGACAGTGGTGGTTACTGTTACCCCTTTTACCACTGGAGTTGGGGCTGGAGCTGGAACAGAGGGTTGAACACTAACTTTTGGTGTAGTTGTAACAGGTGGCTTGCAGAGATTAAAAGTGCCG
>NZ_JAMPQL010000037.1:0-25634 GCF_028482435.1 Providencia sp. PROV119 | reverse complement strand
CCCTTTTTTTGAAAAAAAGTACTGTTTGAAGATAAAATCATCACTATGTTTTTTTTTCTAGCATTGTGACTATAAAACAAACAACAAATACCCTCTTTTTTGAAGGATACTCTTCTTCATAATATGAATAGATATCGACTATTCTATTTAATACCACTAATTATCAACTATGGTCATCTTTATGAACAAACACTTAAGACCTTATCTCGATATTTATCCCACCACTGGCTCTAACGTTTTTATCGATCCTTCAGCTGTTGTGATCGGCGATGTTCGTTTAGCTGATGATGTCAGTATTTGGCCTTTATCCGTATTACGTGGTGATGTGAACTACATTGAAATTGGTGCTCGCACTAATATACAAGATGGTTCCGTCTTACACGTAACACACAAATCAAAACATAACCCAGAAGGCAACCCTCTAATTATTGGCGAAGATGTCACCGTCGGACATAAAGTGATGCTTCATGGTTGCACAATCGGGGATCGCGTATTAGTCGGTATGGGTTCTATTATTCTTGATGGAGCAATAATCGCTAGCGACGTAGTTATAGGCGCAAATAGCCTCGTCACCCAAGGCAAAAAACTGGAAAGTGGCTACCTTTATGTTGGTAGCCCAGCTAAAGCTGCCCGTAAACTAACGGAAGCTGAATTAGAACATCTACGTTATTCAGCGAATAACTACGTTCAATGGAAGAATGATTATTTATCTTCTGGTAAAGAATAAACACTATCATCTTCCTGAGGGCCTTGAGCTATCAAGGCCTCAAACTCTTCTTCTATATCCCAACGGTTATTTTGGAACAGCACTAATGGCTCAGCCCCTTCTCCATACCGCCGATAAAGCAACGAGTCTGATATTACACATTCAGCTAACATTCCACTAATTAATACCGGAAAATGGACTTTTCTTGTAGCAGCATTCCACTCTTCTCTATCTGGAAATTGAATAGCTTGATTCACTTTTTCAGTTCCTTTTGTAATACAAGAAGAACTGGCTCTATATCTGGAAGTACTCCATGCCATAATTTAAAAGCGAAAGCGGCTTGCCCAACTAACATACCTAAACCATCGGCAAGGCGATTTACCTGATGAGAACTCGCGAACGATAGAAATGGTGTTAAACCATGTTGATAAAACATGTCATAACATGCCACCCGCGCAGAAAATACAGCGGGATCAATTGCGGGGATCTCGCCACTCACTCCAGATGAAGTCGCATTAATGATGAGATCGAAACAGGCTGTTTTGATCTGTTCGATCGGCTGTGCTTTTATTTTTCCAAAGCTAACAAATTGATTTACTAATGTTTCTGCTTTAGAAAAAGTCCTATTCGTTAGCGTAATTTCGCACCCAAATTCTAAGAGAGGTAATAAAGCCCCCCTCGTTGCACCACCAGCACCAATAATTAATACTTTGCTATTGCTATGAATAAAATTAAGCCGTTGAAGATCTAGCAAAAGGCCAGCACCATCCGTGTTATCACCTAATAACCGGTGACTATCCAGTTTCATCACGGTATTTACTGCACCGCACGATTGAGCTCTATCTGTTAGCTCAGATACCATTTGATATGCGTTTTCCTTAAAAGGTAGCGTAACATTCGCCCCCATCCCTCCCTGAGCAAAAAATGCAGACAATGACTGCTCAAAGCCATCTAGTGGTGCCAAAATACGTTCATATTCCAGCGCAATACCCGTCTGTTCAGCAAACATCTGGTGTATAATTGGCGATTTACTATGCGCTATCGGATGACCAAAAACGGCATATTTACCCATATAATAGTTATCCTTTACGATAAAGTTGCCCTGTTTTAGCATCCCGAATTTCTGATGGGTTTTGACGGCCCCCCACCATTCCATCAAGCACAGGGATACTTCCCTTAAACTGCTCTAGAACTTCATTGGTTGTCCTACATGGCTCCTGACCGCTTAAATTCGCACTTGTAGATACTAATGGCTTACCGTATTCGCGACAGAGCTCTTTTACTAACCCATGATCTGTTACTCTTACCGCCAAAGTATCGAAACGCCCAGTTAACCATTTCGGAGTGGATGATTTGGCTGGGATAACCCAAGTCACAGGCCCTGGCCAGCTTGCAAACATCGTTTGCTTTTGTTCATCAGTCAACTGACTATCGTCCACATAGTCTTTCAGCTGTTCATAATTGTCTGCGATAAGAATTAGCCCTTTCTCCCAAGGACGTTGTTTTAACTCAAGTAACTTATTAACCGCTTGTTCACTATCAGGATCACAACCTAATCCAAATACGGCCTCAGTGGGATAAGCGATAACTTCCCCTTTGTTCAGGGAAACAATAATATTTTCAATTGCAGGTGTAGCTTTATTTTGCATCTTTTTAACTCATTATTCTTTTTGTGGTTTACCACATCGTTTACTGGCACAAAATAATCTTACTCCTTGAGCACCCCTTTTTTCCATAAGTAATGGATAATGACAAAACTCACATTCACCCGAAACAGGCTTATGATTGAGAATAAATTGGCAAGACGGATAGCTATCACACGCATAAAATGTTTTTCCAAACCGAGACTTACGTTGTAATAGGTGACCTGTCTGGCACTGGGGGCAAGCAACTTTCGTTTCATCTGGCTTATCAATTAATTCAATATGCTCACACTCTGGGTAGTGACTACATCCAATAAACATACCAAATCGCCCTTGCTTCAAAACCAAATCATGACCGCATTGTGGACATGCTTGCCCTTCTAATACTTTTACTACATGGCTTTCTGCCGAAGGACGCATAGGTTTGAGATAATGACATTGAGGGTACGAAGAACAAGCAAAAAAAGGCCCATGAGCACCATTACGAATGACCAGCAAAGAACCGCATTCAGGACAATGTTCATTTTTCTCTGTTTCAAAAGGCAATTGCTTTGACATGATTTTCTCTTAGCCAACTAACTTAATTTTATATACCCACCAGTAACAGAAGCGATAGCACCGTCTATCTCAAGTTCCGTCAAAACGGCAATGACTTCTGTTATCGGCTGTTGTACACGCTCAGCAATCACATCTGCAGGTGTAGGGTGATACTCAACCATACTCAATATTTTATTCTCTGTCAGATTAAATTCAGCATTCAGCGTTTCTTCTTCTAATGGCTCGACTGGCAACCAATTTAGTCCAACCTCTATATGGTGTTTGATATCTTCGGGTTCAACAAGTAGATATGCTCCTTGTTGTAATAACCAATGGTTACCACTGTAAGCTGAATTACCAAGTGGTGCGGGTATCGTAAAAAGGTCTCTATTTTGCTCAATGGCATAACGAGCCGTTATCAATGAGCCACTTTTCAACCCTGCCTCTACCACGACTGTCGCTTTACTTAAGCCACTAATAATTCGATTTCGTCGAGGAAATTGCCTAGGTAGCGGAGGCGCATTTGGTAAAAACTCAGAGATTAGTACCCCCTCTTGTTTAATCTGCTCCGCCAGCGCAGTATGCTGCCTAGGATAAATATTTGCTAATCCACTCCCTAAAACGGCAACTGTTTTCCCATTTGCTGCGAGTGCCGCGCGATGACTTGCAGCATCAATACCAAATGCTAACCCGCTAGTAATTGTAAAACCATAGTCAGTAAATTTATTGGCAAACCGATCCGCCCATTTACGGCCATACTCACTCGCTTGCCGACTACCGACTATTGCGATTTGTGCTGTCGCCATCAGCTCACTTTGCCCTATTACAAACAAGACGAGTGGCGGATTAGATATATGCTTTAATAAGGAAGGGTACAAGGAATCACAAAAAGTAATCAGTTGATTTTCTTCCTTTTCTAGCCATTTAAGCGTTTGAGCTAATTTTACAGATGGCACGTGTAGAAACTGTAAACACTGCAGTTCACTTAACCCACACTCCTGTAAAACAGAAGAGCATACTTGTTCTAATATCCTTAGCTTATTAATAATTTTTAATGCCTTATGTGGTGATAGCCGGCTCACCTGAGACATTCTTAACCAAATTTCTTGCACATCCATGGCGTCTTCCTGACTTTATTGTAAAGGTTCATCTGTGAACAAATCGTAACCAATACTGTCAATATGACTGATAAATGTCTAGAATAGGCATTAATTCCTATTCACTTTTTTGGACGCTGCTCGAAAAAATTTATGTCAGTATTAAATGTATTACATTACCCAGACGAACGCTTACGCACAATTGCTAAGCCAGTAGAAAAAGTTGATGCCGAAATTCAACAGATCGTCGATGATATGTTCGAAACGATGTATGAAGAAGAAGGTATCGGTCTTGCTGCGACTCAAGTCGATATTCATCAGCGGATCATTGTTATTGATGTCTCGGAAACGCGGGATCAACGACTTGTTCTTATTAACCCTGAATTATTAGACAAATCAGGTGAAACGGGTATTGAAGAAGGTTGTCTTTCTATTCCTGAACAACATGGTTTTGTCCCCAGAGCAGAGCATGTTAAGGTTCGTGCCCTTGACTATAATGGCGATAGTTTTGAACTTGAAGCCGATGGCTTACTCGCTATCTGTATTCAACATGAAATGGATCACCTTGTTGGTAAATTGTTTGTTGATTACTTATCACCATTAAAGCGCCAGCGTATCCGACAAAAGGTTGAAAAACTAGATAGAATGAGAGCTAAAGCAGCAAAAACAGCTAACTAGACAGATTTATACAGGGAAATATAACCGTGTCGGAATCATTAAAAATTATCTTTGCAGGTACACCTGATTTTGCGGCTGGGCACTTAGCCGCTTTACTTAAAACTAAACATCAGGTTGTCGGTGTTCTTACACCACCAGATAAGCCCGCGGGGAGGGGTAAAAAGCTGACGCCAAGCCCTGTCAAAGTATTAGCACAAGAACACCAAATTCCAGTTTTTCAGCCTACTACGCTGAAAAATGTAGATAATCATCAATGGATCAAAGATCACAACGCAGATTTGATGATTGTTGTTGCTTATGGGTTTATTTTACCAAAAGCCGTTTTAGATATTCCGCGTTTAGGTTGTCTGAATGTACACGGTTCTTTACTACCACGCTGGCGCGGTGCTGCACCTATTCAACGCTCAATTTGGGCTGGTGATGCTGAAACTGGCGTAACCATTATGCAAATGGATGAAGGGTTAGATACTGGGGATATGCTGTATAAAGCAAGTTGCCCAATTATGCCTGAAGATACTAGTGCAACACTTTATGAAAAACTGGCAGTGATTGGCCCAGAAGCATTGATCCATACGTTAGAACTGATATCCAATCAGCAATGTGTGCCTGAAAAACAAGATGACTCTTTGGCAAACTACGCTGAAAAGTTATCTAAAGAGGAAGCTCGTATTGATTGGCAACAATCCGCTGAACAAATAGAGCGCTGTATTAGGGCATTTAATCCTTGGCCAATGAGCTATTTTACAGTTCAAGAGCAGCTTATTAAGGTATGGCAGGCACAAGTCATTGCCGAAAACCATAATGAGCAACCAGGCACTATCCTCAGCGCTGATAAAAATGGCATATGCGTTGCAACAGGTAACGGAAAACTCAATATCACTCAGTTACAACCACCGGGTAAAAAGGCCATGGGAGCGCAAGATCTCCTCAACTCACGCCGAGAATGGTTCACTCCTGGACAGCAACTTAATTAGAAAGCCAATAAATTTGCCTGATAATATATTCAGGCAAATTTATTTCGTGACGAATAGACTCACCTTCACTTATGAAAAATACATATAACTTGCGTAGCATCGCAGCGGTAGCCATCGGTCAAGTCATTGATGGTGGCCAGTCTCTCAGTACGGTACTACCTGAATTACAAAAAAATATAAATGAAAAAGATAAGTCTCTATTACAAGAGATTTGCTTTGGTGTCCTACGCTATTTACCTAAACTGGAATGGTTTGTTGCTCAGCTTATGGAGAAACCACTAACAGGTAAACAGAGAACATTGCACTACTTGATTATGGTGGGGATTTATCAACTCCTCTATACACGTATTCCTCCTCATGCCGCTTTAGCGGAAACGGTCAATGGAGCAGTTGCACTAAAACGCCCTCAATTAAAAGGGCTTATCAATGGTGTGTTACGATCATTCCAACGGCAACAAACTCAACTCGAAGAGCGTAATACTAATAATAGTAGCCAATACCTTCATCCGAGCTGGCTTTTAAAGCGCCTTCAAAATGCTTACCCTGATAAGTGGCAAACGATTATTGATGCAAATAACCAGCGTCCTCCCATGTGGTTAAGGGTTAATTCCCAACATCACACTGCTGAACAGTATCAAAAATACCTAGAAGAAAATGAGATTGCATCTGAATTGCATCCACATCACCCCTGCGCGATAAAACTGTCAGAGCCAACTTCAGTTACAAGGCTTCCTGGCTTTGAAGAAGGTTGGGCAACTGTGCAAGATGTTTCTGCTCAAGGGTGTGCGGAACTGCTTGAACCACAAAATCATGAAACGATCCTTGATCTATGTGCAGCACCCGGTGGTAAAACAACTCATATACTGGAGCTTGCACCAAAAGCACATGTCGTTGCTGTTGATATTGATGAGCACCGCCTTAAACGTGTAAAAGAAAACTTGCAACGTTTGCAACAGCAAGCAGCGGTCATTCAAGGTGATGGTACAAAACCAGAAGAGTGGGCTAATGGGCAACTGTTTGATCGTATTCTTCTTGATGCCCCATGCTCAGCAACAGGCGTTATCCGCCGTCATCCTGATATAAAGTGGTTAAGGCGCGATTCTGACATTAATGAACTCACCGAACTTCAAGCTAAAATATTAGAATCAATTTGGCCTTACCTAAAAGTTGGCGGTACCCTTGTCTATGCGACCTGTTCAATTATGCCTGAAGAGAATAGCTTACAAATAAAAAACTTCTTGGCTAAGCACCCTGAAGCCTCTCTTAATGATGGCACAACAGCAGGCTTACAGATACTACCTAGTATAACTGGTGGTGATGGCTTCTTTTACGCGCGCTTGGTCAAACAAGAGAACTAATCCAATAAAACTTGTCTGAGATAGGAATATTCAATGAAAATCATTATTTTAGGTGCTGGACAAGTTGGCGGAACCCTCGCTGAGAATCTAGTGGATGAAAACAATGATATTACTGTCGTTGACACTAACGCTGATCGCTTGCGCCAATTGCAAGATCAATTTGATCTCCGAGTTGTAAACGGCCATGGGTCACATCCACGCGTACTACGTGATGCGGGGGCAGAAGATGCAGACATGTTGGTTGCCGTCACCAATTCTGATGAAACGAATATGATCGCGTGCCAAATCGCCTATAGCCTTTTTAATACACCAAATAAAATTGCACGTATTAGGGCGACTGAATATATCCGTGAAGCAGACAAGTTATTTTTGCCTGAACAAATCCCTATTGATTACCTGATTTCCCCAGAACAATTGGTTATTGATTATATCTATAAATTAATCCAATACCCTGGTGCACTCCAAGTCGTCAATTTTGCTGAAGGGAAAGTCAGTATTGTTGCGGTTAAAGCCTACTATGGTGGTTCATTAGTGGGTAATGCCCTTTCCAGTTTACGCGAGCACATGCCACATATTGATGCCAGAGTTGTTGCCATTTTTCGTCAAGATCGTCCGATTCGGCCTCAAGGTTCAACAATCATCGAAGCTGGTGATGAAGTCTTTTTCGTGGCTTCAACTCAACACATTCGAGCAGTGATGAGTGAATTGCAGCGCTTAGAAAAACCATACAAACGCCTCATGATCGTGGGTGGGGGTAATGTCGGTGCTGGTTTAGCGAAAAGGCTAGAAAAAGATTACAGTGTAAAACTTATCGAACGAAATCAACAGAGAGCAACTGAACTCGCTGAATTGCTGCATGACACAATTGTATTTTATGGCGATGCTTCCGACCAAGAGTTACTTACAGAAGAGCATATTGAACAGATGGACGTCTTTATTGCTCTAACAAATGATGATGAAGCAAACATAATGTCAGCCATGTTAGCGAAAAAAATGGGGGCCAAAAAAGCTATGGTGCTCATTCAAAGAACTGCTTATGTTGAATTAGTTCAAGGTGGTGTTATTGACATTGCAGTGTCACCGCAACAGGCGACGATTTCAGCATTATTAAGTCATGTTAGGAAAGCCGATATTGTCAGTGTTTCTTCATTAAGACGAGGTGTTGCTGAAGCAATTGAAGCAATTGCTCATGGCGATGAAAATACCTCTAAAGTTGTTGGTAAAAAGATTTCAGATATAAAACTCCCGCCAGGAACCATTATTGGTGCTTTAGTTAGAGAAGATGAAGTCATTATTGCCAGTGATTATCATATAATCGAACAAGGAGACCATGTCATTATGTTCATTACCGATAAGAAATATGTTCCTGATGTTGAGAAATTATTCCAACCAAGCCCCTTCTTTTTATAATTATCAAAATAAAACGACAATCTTATTTGCAGCTTAATTAAAGTAGATACTATAATTTGTTAACTAAATATTTATTTTGTCACAAATAGTTTTCAATTAGGGGGTAGAATGAGTTTTTTAAAAGAGTTTCGCGAATTTGCGATGAAGGGCAATGTTGTCGATATGGCTGTCGGTATCATTATTGGTGCTGCATTCGGTAAAATTGTTTCTTCATTAGTCGCCGATGTCATTATGCCGCCATTGGGTCTATTAATTGGTGGAGTTGACTTTAAACAATTTAGCGTCGTACTAAGAGCCGCCGAAGGGGATATTCCTGCTGTAGTGCTTAATTATGGTATGTTTATACAGACTGTATTTGACTTTGTTATCGTCGCATTTGCTATTTTTATGGCAATTAAAGTAATGAACAAAGTTCGTCGTGAAAAAGAAGCAGAGCCTGAAGCACCACCGGCGCCAAGTAAAGAAGAAGTGTTATTATCAGAAATTCGTGATTTATTAAAAGAACAAAATAAAAAGTAATACTAGAAAACCAGTGGTAATAAGTTAAAAAACTGATTACCACTGGCCTCCCAGTTATTACCTTTACCATGTTTTGCTTTACGGTTATAACTTCCTTTCCCTTTCTTGTTTTTCTCTACTCTTTGTCTAAATAGCGGATCATGTAACAATGCTTCGATCGCATTATCTTTAATTTGACCACGTTTATGTTGATATCGACTCATGATATACCTTCTTTTAAAAATGAATTTAAAGTAAATTTTCGATTAATAAACTTTCGATGCGCCTTTCTCAAGTATTTCCATTATCGAGCAATATGTCGACGCATGCTCTTCACCACAACAAGCTGAGCTGAGCATTTTCAGTGAATCACGCATAATAATAAGTTCTTGTATCTTTTTTTCAACTTCAAACAAGCGTAAATCAACAATTTGCTTCGATTCTTGACATGTATGATGCTCAGGATCAACACGTATTGATAATAACTCAGTGATAGCTTCTAAGGTGAAGCCGAGTTGCTTAGCATAACGGATAAACCGAAGCCGTTGCAAATCCTGCTCAGTATACAACCTATAGCCACCTTCTGTCCTCAGTTTATGCCCCATCAAACCTTGTTTTTCATAAAAACGAATCGTGTCTGGTGTGACATCGGCGAGACGCGCAATTTGCCCAATTTTATACATAGTCATGGGAACTCCACTCTAAATAGGGTCAAAATAGAATAAATCAAGTCAATGAAGCTTAGAGAAAGGATAGAATAGCAGGTACAAAAAAACCGGGCAAATATACCCGGTTTTTTTGATAGCAGACAGATTACTCTGCTGCTTCTTGAGACTCAACAGCACGGTCAACAAGCTCGATGTAAGCCATCGGAGCATTGTCACCAGTACGGAAGCCACACTTAAGAATACGAGTGTAACCGCCCGCACGAGCTGCAAAGCGAGGTCCCAATTCATTAAACAATTTTGCCACGATCTCGTTATCACGAGTACGGGCGAATGCCAGACGACGATTAGCTACGCTGTCGGTCTTGGCAAGAGTAATCAGCGGCTCAACGACGCGACGCAGTTCTTTCGCTTTAGGCAGAGTCGTCTTGATGATTTCATGACGAACTAAAGAACCTGCCATGTTACGGAACATAGCTTGGCGGTGGCTGCTGTTGCGGTTCAATTGACGACCACTCTTACGATGGCGCATGACCTTATCCTTCTCAGTAAAACCTTAACCTGTGATCTTAATCATCAGCAATACTTGCTGGTGGCCAATTTTCTAAGCGCATGCCCAGAGAAAGACCACGAGATGCCAAGACGTCCTTAATTTCAGTAAGAGATTTCTTACCAAGGTTAGGCGTTTTAAGCAACTCAACTTCTGTACGCTGAACCAGATCACCGATGTAGTGGATAGCTTCTGCTTTAAGGCAGTTAGCAGAGCGGACAGTCAATTCCAGATCGTCAACTGGGCGCAATAAGATAGGATCGAACTCTGGTTTCTCTTCTTTAACTTCAGGCTGACGAACATCACGTAAGTCAACAAAAGCTTCAAGTTGTTCAGCCAGAATAGTCGCTGCACGGCGAATCGCCTCTTCAGGATCGATTGTACCGTTTGTTTCCATTTCGATAACTAACTTATCCAAGTCAGTACGTTGTTCAACACGAGCTGCTTCAACATTGTAGGCAATACGCTCTACAGGGCTATAGCAAGCATCGACTAACAGACGACCGATTGGGCGCTCATCTTCTTCCGAATGTACTCGGGCAGAAGCCGGCACATAACCACGACCACGCTGAACTTTAATTCGCATGTTAATAGATGCGCTTTCGTCAGTCAGGTGGCAGATAACGTGCTGCGGCTTGACGATTTCGACATCGCCATCATGGACGATGTCGGCTGCAGTCACAGGGCCAATGCCAGATTTATTCAAGGTTAAAATAACTTCA
Source organism: Providencia sp. PROV119 (assembly GCF_028482435.1). NCBI lineage: Bacteria > Pseudomonadati > Pseudomonadota > Gammaproteobacteria > Enterobacterales > Morganellaceae > Providencia > Providencia sp. PROV119. The sequence continues at coordinate 14,796 of NZ_JAMPQL010000037.1, read as the reverse complement.
TCTTTACCCTGAACTTTTACCGCCAGCCCTTTCAGGTTGAGGAGAATCTCCAGGATATCTTCCTGTACACCTTCTTTGGTGCTGTACTCATGCAGTACACCATCAATCTCAACCTCTGTCACCGCACAACCCGGCATAGACGAAAGCAGAATACGGCGCAGTGCGTTACCAAGAGTATGACCGAAGCCACGCTCTAAAGGCTCAAGGGTCACCTTGGCGTGCGTCGAACTCACTTGCTCGATATCTACCAGGCGCGGTTTTAGAAACTCTGTCACAGAACCCTGCATTGTGTCCTCTCTTTGGTGCTAAGCTTTACTTAGAGTAAAGCTCGACGATCAGGTGTTCGTTAATGTCCGCAGACAGGTCAGTACGTTCAGGAATACGTTTGAACACACCTTCCATTTTAGCAGCATCAACTTCCAGCCAAGTTGGCTTCTCACGCTGTTCAGCCAGCTCTAAAGCAGCCTTAATACGAGACTGTTTTTTCGCTTTCTCACGAACGCTGATAACGTCATTCGGGGAAACCTGATAAGAAGCGATATTAACTACTCGACCATTTACCATGATAGCTTTGTGGCTAACCATTTGACGTGCTTCTGCGCGAGTTGCGCCAAAGCCCATACGGTAAACGACGTTATCAAGACGGCCTTCCAGCAGAGTCAACAGGTTTTCACCTGTGTTGCCTTTCAGACGTGTTGCTTCTTTATAATAGTTACGGAATTGACGTTCCAGAACACCGTAAATACGACGAACTTTTTGTTTTTCACGTAACTGAACACCGTAGTCAGACAGACGCGGTTTACGCGCTCCGTGCTGGCCAGGTGCCTGTTCTAATTTACACTTGGTGTCAATCGCGCGAACACCAGACTTCAGGAAGAGGTCTGTTCCTTCGCGACGGCTCAGCTTGAGCTTAGGACCCAAATATCTAGCCATTTTCTTTCTCCAACAGTCCTAAAAACGAAACGTATTAAACGCGACGTTTTTTCGGTGGGCGACAACCGTTATGAGGGATAGGAGTCACATCAGTAATATTTGTGATGCGGAAACCTGCGGCGTTCAGAGCACGAATTGTTGATTCGCGACCCGGACCCGGTCCCTTAACCATAACTTCCAGGTTCTTGATACCGTATTCTTTCACGGCTTCTGCGCAACGCTCTGCTGCAACCTGAGCTGCAAACGGAGTGGATTTGCGAGAACCACGGAAACCGGAACCACCGGCAGTTGCCCAACCTAATGCGTTACCCTGACGATCAGTAATAGTAACGATTGTGTTGTTGAAAGAAGCATGGATATGAGCCACACCGTCTGAGACTTGCTTTCTTACACGCTTACGTGCACGAATTGGTGCTTTTGCCATTATTCAATACCCCGACTTATTTCTTGATCGGCTTACGCGGACCCTTACGGGTACGAGCGTTAGTCTTAGTACGCTGACCGCGCACAGGTAGACCACGACGATGACGTAAACCACGGTAACATCCAAGGTCCATCAGACGCTTGATGCTCAGGGTAATTTCACGACGTAAGTCACCTTCTACCACATACTTGGCAACTTCGTCACGCAGCTTGTCGATTTGTTCTTCAGACAGCTCACTGATCTTAACATTTTCAGCAATTCCAGTCGCTTCACAGATAGCCTGTGAACGAGTTTTGCCGATTCCGAAAATCGATGTTAAAGCGATCACGGTATGTTTATGATCAGGAATGTTAATGCCTGCTATACGGGCCACTATGCACTCCTAAGTTAAAATATACATTATTGTGCTGAAAAGCCCGTTTTCAGGATACTCAAACAATAATGTATCTCGATAAAAAAGATTGGCTGGCTAATTTAGCCAGCTCAACCCAACTTTGCAAGAAAAAAATGCTTTTTCTTAACCTTGACGTTGTTTATGTCTTGGCTCAACACTGCAAATTACACGAACGCTACCATTGCGACGGATAATTTTACAGTTACGGCATAATTTCTTGACGGAAGCACGAACTTTCATTTTTACTCTCCGTAACTTCTAAAGCAAACCATAATCACACTAAGCGATTACTTACCTTTTAGATTTGCTTTCTTCAATGCAGACTCATATTGACTTGACATCATTAGAGTTTGCACTTGAGCCATAAAGTCCATGATAACGACAACTACGATTAATAGAGAAGTACCACCAAAGTAAAAAGGTACTTTCATTGCGTCACGCATGAACTCCGGGATTAGGCAGATGAAGGTAATATAAAGTGCACCGACTAAAGTCAGGCGAGTCATTACCTTATCAATGTACTTGGCCGTTTGCTCTCCCGGACGAATTCCTGGTACAAATGCACCGGACTTCTTCAGGTTATCTGCTGTTTCTCTTGGGTTGAAAACCAACGCCGTATAGAAGAAACAGAAGAAGATGATCGCAGAAGCATAAAGCAACACATAGAACGGTTGACCAGGCTGCAAGAACATAGAAAGAGTTGTCAGCCAGTCCCAGCCAGTTCCATCACCGAACCAAGATGCTATTGTACCCGGGAACAGTATGATACTGGAAGCAAAAATTGCAGGAATTACACCCGCCATATTCACTTTTAATGGTAAATGTGTGCTTTGTGCCGCATAAACACGGCGTCCTTGTTGGCGTTTCGCGTAGTTAACAACGATTCTACGTTGACCACGCTCCATGAATACAACAAAGAAAGTTACCGCGAATACGAGCACTGCAACCAACAGCAACAGGAGGAAGTGCAGATCGCCTTGCCGAGCTTGCTCGATAGTATGGCCAATGGCCGGCGGTAGACCCGCAACGATACCAGCGAAGATAATGATTGAGATACCGTTACCAATACCTCTTTCCGTTATCTGCTCACCTAGCCACATAAGGAACATGGTTCCTGTAACTAAGCTAACAACAGCCGTGAAGTAGAACGGGAGACCCGGATCAATAACTAGCCCTTGCATCCCTGGCATATTCGGAAGACCCATTGCAATACCCACAGATTGGAATATTGCTAACACCAAAGTACCCCAACGAGTATATTGGCTTATCTTCCGACGACCTGCTTCACCTTCTTTCTTAATCTCTGCTAGTCGTGGGTTAACCACTGACAATAATTGGATAATAATAGATGCCGAAATATACGGCATAATACCCAAAGCAAAGATAGAAGCTCGGCTAAGAGCACCACCAGAGAACATGTTAAACATATCAATGATGGTGCCTTGTTGCTGTTCGAGCAATTTGGCAAGCACAGTGGCATCAATACCAGGGATTGGAATAAAAGAACCAATACGGAAAACAATCAGTGCACCTATAACAAACAAAAGTCTGCGTTTCAGCTCACCAACACCACCTTTGGCACTTTGAAAATCTAATCCTGGTTGTTTAGCCATCTGTCACTTATTCCTCAATTTTACCGCCGGCAGCTTCAATCGCAGCGCGAGCACCTTTAGTAACACGAAGGCCACGTACAGTTACTGCACGATTCACTTCGCCAGAAAGAATAACTTTCGCATATTCAATCTGGATGCCAACAACATTCGCGGCTTTTAGTGCGTTCAGATCAATAACATCGCCTTCAACAGCAGCAAAATCAGACAGACGAACTTCTGCAGTGATCATTGCTTTACGTGAAGTAAAACCAAATTTTGGTAGACGACGGTATAAAGGCATCTGGCCGCCTTCGAAACCACGACGTACGCCACCGCCAGAACGAGATTTCTGACCTTTGTGACCACGTCCGCCGGTTTTACCCAGACCAGAACCGATACCACGACCTAAGCGCTTAGGCGCGTGCTTGGCACCTTCAGCCGGAGACAGAGTATTTAAACGCATCTCTTACTCCTCAACTTTAACCATGTAGGAAACCAAGTTGACCATACCGCGAACAGCAGGAGTGTCCTCACGTTCTACTGTATGACCAATGCGACGCAGACCTAAACCGATCAAAGTTGCCTTATGCTTAGGCAGGCGACCGATTGAACTGCGAACTTGTGTAATTTTAATAGTCTTAGCCATGGCTGATTACCCCAGAATTTCTTCGACGGATTTTCCACGCTTAGCTGCGACCATTTCTGGAGACTTCATGCTGTCTAAAGCATCCAGTGTTGCACGAACCACGTTGATTGGGTTTGTGGAACCATAGGTTTTAGCCAGTACGTTGCGAACTCCAGCTACTTCTAAAACAGCACGCATTGCACCACCGGCGATGATACCAGTACCTTCGTGAGCAGGTTGCATAAACACGCGAGAACCGGTGTGTGTACCTTTCACAGGGTGGAACAAAGTGCCGTTGTTTAGAGCAACGGTTTTCATGCTGCGACGGGCTTTTTCCATCGCTTTCTGGATTGCTGCCGGAACTTCGCGCGCTTTGCCGTAGCCAAAACCAACGCGACCGTTACCATCACCAACTACTGTCAGTGCTGTAAAGCTGAAAATACGGCCACCTTTAACGGTTTTTGCTACGCGGTTTACCGCGATCAGCTTTTCCTGCAGTTCGCCAGCTTGTTTCTCGATGTGAGCCATCTTACACCTCTACCTTAGAACTGAAGGCCAGCTTCACGGGCAGCTTCTGCCAGTGCCTGGACTCTACCATGATATTGGAAACCAGAACGGTCAAAAGCAACAGTAGTGATGCCTTTTTCCAATGCGCGTTCAGCAATAATTTTACCAACAACTGCTGCTGCGTCTTTGTTTCCAGTGAATTTCACTTGCTCATTGATAGCTTTTTCTGTAGTAGAAGCGGCCACCAAAGTTTCAGAACCGTTTGGAGCGATAACCTGCGCATAAATATGGCGTGGAGTACGGTGTACCACCAGGCGTGTCGCACCCAACTCTTGGATCTTGCGGCGTGCGCGGGTCGCACGACGGATACGAGCTGCTTTCTTATCCATAGTGTTACCTTACTTCTTCTTAGCCTCTTTAGTACGCACGATTTCATCGGCGTAACGAACACCCTTGCCTTTGTAAGGCTCAGGACGACGGTAAGCACGCAGTTCTGCCGCGACTTGACCAATCACTTGCTTATCCGCACCTTTCAGTACGATTTCAGTTTGTGTTGGGCATTCTGCAGTAATGCCTGCTGGCAGTGCGTGTTCAACCGGATGCGAAAAACCTAGAGACAAGCTAACAGCGTTGCCTTTAACTGCCGCACGGTAACCAACACCGACTAGTTGAAGTTTTTTAGTGAAGCCTTCAGTAACACCAACAACCATTGAGTTAAGCAGAGAACGAGAAGTACCCGCCTGTGCCCAAGCATCAGCGAAACCTTCGCGCGGTGCGAAAGTTAAGCGGCCATCTTCATGTTTAACTTCAACTGCATTATGGATAGTACGAGTAAGCTCGCCGTTTTTACCCTTAATCGAAATAACCTGACCGTTGAGTTTTACCTCTACGCCGGCAGGAATGACGACGGGTGCTTTTGCCACACGAGACATTCTTTCCTCCCGAATTAAGCTACGTAGCAGAGAATCTCGCCACCAAGACCAGCTTGGCGAGCTGCACGATCAGTCATGACACCTTTAGAGGTAGAAATAACAGCGATACCTAAGCCAGCCATAACTTGTGGCAGCTCATCTTTTTTCTTATAGATGCGCAGACTTGGGCGGCTTACACGCTGAATGCTTTCTACTACAGCCTTACCTTGGAAATAACGCAGAGTCAGTTCCAATTCTGGCTTAGTGTCGCCTTCAATTTTAAAATCTTCAATATAACCTTCTTCCTTCAGCACTTTGGCAATCGCCACTTTCAGCTTGGAGGAAGGCATGGTGACCGCAACTTTGTTCGCGGCCTGACCGTTACGGATACGGGTCAGCATATCCGCGATGGGATCTTGCATGCTCATCTGTCTTTACTCCCGTGATTCAATATGGTGACAATTACCAACTAGCCTTTTTAAGGCCCGGGATTTCACCGCGCATAGCGGCTTCACGGACTTTAATACGGCTCAGACCAAATTTCCGCAGGAAACCGTGCGGACGCCCAGTTTGACGGCAGCGGTTACGCTGACGAGAAGGACTTGAATCACGTGGCAGTGTTTGCAGCTTGAGAACAGCGTCCCAGCGATCTTCATCAGATGCGTTTACATCAGAGATGATAGCTTTCAGTTCAACGCGTTTTGCGAAAAACTTCTCAGCTAATTTAGCACGCTTAACATCACGCGCTTTCATAGATTTCTTAGCCATGAGTACCCTGCCTTACTTGCGGAACGGGAAGTTGAACGCTGCTAACAGTGCGCGACCTTCGTCATCTGATTTCGCAGTTGTGGTGATAGTAATATCTAAACCACGCACACGATCCACTTTATCGTAATCGATTTCAGGGAAGATGATTTGTTCACGTACGCCCATGCTGTAGTTACCGCGACCATCAAATGACTTAGCGGACAAGCCACGGAAGTCACGAATACGTGGTACAGCAATAGAAATCAGTCGCTCAAGGAACTCCCACATGCGTTCGCCACGCAGGGTTACTTTACAGCCGATTGGATAGCCCTGACGGATTTTGAAGCCTGCAACAGATTTGCGTGCTTTGGTGATCAATGGTTTTTGACCAGAGATTGCTGCCAAGTCAGCTGCTGCATTGTCCAGCAGTTTTTTATCAGCAATCGCTTCACCAACACCCATATTCAGGGTGATCTTCTCGACCCGAGGGACTTGCATGACAGAATTGTAACCAAACTGAGCCATCAGTTTTTTAGTTACTTCGTCTTTATAGTAATCATGCAGTTTCGCCATCGTATACTCCAAAAATTACTTGATAGTTTCACTGTTAGATTTGAAGAAACGGACTTTTTTGCCGTCTTCGAATCTAAAGCCTACACGGTCAGCCTTACCAGTTGCCGCGTTAAAGATTGCAACGTTAGAAACGTGAATTGCCGCTTCTTTTTCAACGATGCCACCTGGTTGATTCAGAGCCGGAACTGGCTTCTGATGTTTTTTAACCAGATTGATACCTTCAACGATAACTTTACCAGAAGAAATAACCTGTTTTACTTTACCGCGCTTACCTTTATCTTTACCAGTCAGCACGATAACTTCGTCATCACGACGGATTTTCGCTGCCATAGTTCCGCTCCTTAGAGTACTTCAGGTGCCAGTGAGATAATTTTCATAAACTTCTCTGTACGAAGTTCACGAGTTACCGGCCCAAAAATACGCGTACCGACTACTTGCTCGCTGTTATTGTTTAGAATAACGCATGCATTACTATCGAAGCGAATGACAGAACCGTCCGGGCGACGTACACCCTTCTTGGTGCGCACCACTACCGCCTTCAGGACATCACCTTTTTTCACTTTACCGCGTGGAATTGCTTCTTTAACAGTAATTTTAATGATGTCGCCGACGCCTGCATAGCGACGGTGCGAGCCACCTAGAACCTTGATACACATTACGCGACGTGCACCGGAGTTGTCGGCCACGTTCAGCATAGTCTGTTCTTGGATCATTTTAGTGCTCCGCTAAATGTCAACTACTACTGAGCCACTTCATTATTGAAGAGACCGTTCAATATAACCCACAATACGAGGGCGCGGCATTATAACACCACATCTTCGTTATGGACAGAAAAAAATAAACGGCTCAGTAAAAAAGAGCCGTTTATTTATTAGAAAAGGCTATTCTATATTATAAAACAGCTTTTTCAACAACGCGAACTAAGGCCCAAGACTTAGTCTTAGACAGTGGACGAGTTTGGCGGATTTCTACCACGTCACCGATTCCACATTCATTGTTCTCGTCATGTACGTGCAATTTAGTCGTACGACGGATGAATTTACCATACAGAGGGTGCTTCACCATACGCTCGATAGCAACAACAATAGATTTCTCCATTTTATCGCTAACTACACGACCTTGCAGAGTACGGATTTTATCGCTCATTACGCACCTGCCTTCTCAGTCAGTAAAGTCTTCACACGTGCGATATCGCGACGCACTTGTTTCAACAGATGAGACTGTTGCAGCTGACCACTTGCAGCCTGCATACGTAAGTTGAATTGTTCACGTAACAGGTTCAAAAGTTCAGCGTTCAGCTCTTCAACGCTTTTTTCGCGCAGCTCTTGTGCTTTCATTACATCACCGTCTTAGTTACAAAGGTGGTTTTGATAGGCAGTTTCGCTGCTGCCAGAGAGAATGCTTCACGAGCCAGCTCTTCAGGCACACCGTCCATTTCATACAGGACTTTACCAGGCTGGATCAAGGCAACCCAATATTCTACGTTACCTTTACCTTTACCCATACGAACTTCGAGTGGCTTCTCAGTAATTGGCTTGTCTGGGAACACACGGATCCAGATTTTACCTTGACGCTTAACTGCACGGGTCATAGCACGACGTGCCGCTTCGATCTGACGAGCAGTCAGACGACCACGGCCCACAGCTTTAAGACCGAAAGTGCCGAAGCTAACATCCGTACCTTGTGCCAGACCACGGTTGCGGCCTTTGTGCACTTTACGGAATTTTGTACGCTTTGGTTGTAACATCAGCGACTCTCCTTACTTGCGGCCTTTACGCTGCTGCTTTTTAGGTTGAGCAGCTGGTTTTTCAGCTTGTTCAACAGCAGCCATACCACCCAGAATCTCACCTTTGAAGATCCATACCTTAACGCCGAGAACACCGTAAGTGGTGTGCGCTTCTGAAGTGTTGTAATCGATATCAGCACGTAGAGTGTGCAGTGGCACACGGCCTTCACGATACCACTCGGTACGAGCGATTTCAGCACCGCCTAAACGGCCGCTGACTTCAACTTTAATACCTTTAGCGCCCAGACGCATTGCGTTTTGTACAGCGCGTTTCATAGCACGACGGAACATAACACGACGTTCCAGCTGTGAAGCGATGCTGTCAGCAACCAATTTAGCGTCCAGTTCTGGTTTACGAACTTCGGCGATATTGATTTGCGCAGGAACACCAGCGATATCCGCTACTGTTTTACGCAGTTTTTCTACGTCTTCACCTTTCTTACCGATAACGATACCTGGGCGAGCAGTGTGAATAGTCACACGAATGCTTTTTGCAGGACGCTCGATAACGATGCGTGAAATTGACGCTTTTGCCAATTCTTTGTTCAAGTACTGGCGTACTTTATAATCGCTGTCTAGGTTGTCAGCGAATTCATTAGTATTCGCGTACCAAGTAGAGTTCCAAGGTTTGACAATACCCAGGCGAATACCATTAGGATGTACTTTCTGACCCATTGCTAGTCTCCAGAGTCTCAGCGATCGGACACAACCACAGTAATGTGGCTGGTGCGCTTAAGAATACGATCTGCACGGCCTTTCGCACGCGGCATGATGCGTTTCATGGTTGGACCTTCGTCAACGAAAATTTTCGCAACTTTCAGGTCATCAATGTCAGCGCCATCGTTTTGCTCTGCGTTAGCAATTGCAGATTCAAGTACTTTCTTCACTAAACCAGCAGCTTTCTTGTTGGTGTAGGTCAGAATTTCCAGAGCTTGCGACACTTTCTTACCGCGAATCAGGTCGGCAACTAAGCGAACCTTCTGGGCAGAAGAACGAGCGTGGCGATGCATAGCTAAAGTTTCCATCTCTTCCTCCTATCCTTAACGTTTCTTAGCTTTCTTATCAGCCGCATGGCCGCGATAAGTGCGAGTCGGTGCGAATTCACCCAGTTTATGACCAACCATTTCGTCGGTAACAAAAACTGGAACATGCTGACGACCATTATGGACAGCGATGGTCAATCCGATCATATTAGGAAAGATCGTTGAACGACGGGACCAAGTCTTAAGAGGCTTCTTGTCTCCGCTTTCCACCGCTTTCTCTACCTTCTTCAGCAAGTGCAGGTCAATAAAAGGACCTTTCTTGAGAGAACGTGGCATGGTTTATCCTCTAATTATTTTTTAGAACGATGACGTACGATGAATTGATCAGTACGCTTGTTGCTACGAGTTTTCTTACCTTTGGTTTGAACGCCCCAAGGTGTTACAGGGTGTTTACCAAAGTTACGACCCTCACCACCACCATGTGGGTGATCGACTGGGTTCATCGCCGTACCACGAACGGTAGGACGAATACCACGCCAGCGGCTAGCACCAGCTTTACCCAGAACACGTAACATGTGCTCAGCGTTACCAACTTCACCTAAAGTTGCACGGCAATCAGCCAGAACTTTACGCATTTCACCAGAACGCAGACGCAGAGTGACATAAGCACCATCACGTGCAACGATCTGAGCATAAGTACCTGCTGAACGCGCTAACTGACCACCTTTACCTGGTTTCAGTTCGATGTTGTGAACTGTAGAACCAACAGGGATGTTGCGCATTGGCAGTGCGTTACCAGTTTTGATTGCTGAATCAACGCCAGATTGGATCTGGTCACCAGCTTTCAAACCTTTAGGCGCAAGAATATAACGACGTTCACCGTCTTTATATAGAACCAGTGCAATGTTCGCAGAACGGTTTGGATCATATTCCAAACGCTCAACAACAGCAGGAACACCGTCTTTGTTGCGTTTAAAGTCAACCAGACGATAGTGTTGCTTATGGCCACCACCAATGTGACGAGTGGTGATACGGCCATTGTTGTTACGACCACCGGATTTGCTGTTTTTTTCTAACAGCGGAGCATAAGGTTTGCCCTTATGCAGCTCAGGGTTAACCACTTTAACTACGTGGCGACGGCCCGGAGACGTAGGTTTACATTTAACAATTGCCATTGTTCTTTACTCCTCCGACTTACTCTGCGCCGCCAATGAAGTCCAGATTCTGGCCTTCTTTCAGCGTAACGTAAGCTTTTTTCCAGTCGCTACGACGACCAAAACGCTGACCGTGGCGTTTAGTTTTGCCTTTAACCAGCAAAGTGTTAACACCTTCAACTTCGACTTCAAACAGTTTCTGCACAGCAGCTTTAATTTCTGCTTTAGTCGCGTCTTTCGCAACTTTGAGAACGATGGTATTGCTTTTTTCCATCGCTGTAGAAGCTTTTTCAGATACGTGCGGCGCGCGCAGTACTTTTAGCAGACGTTCTTCACGGATCATGCCAGCATCTCCTCAACTTGCTTCACAGCATCAGCAGTCATAACCACTTTGTCGAAGGCGATTAAGCTAACTGGGTCGATACCCGCTGCATCACGAACGTCAACCTTGTACAGGTTACGTGCTGCTAAGAACAGATTTTCATCTAATTCAGCAGTGATGATCAGTACATCTTCCAGAGCCATATCTTTCAGTTTCTGTGCCAGCAACTTAGTTTTAGGTGCTTCAACAGAGAACTTCTCGACAACGATCAGACGATCTTGACGTACCAGTTCAGACAGGATGCTTTTCAGAGCACCGCGGTACATCTTCTTATTAACTTTTTGACTGTGGTCCTGTGGTTTAGCAGCGAAGCTAACACCACCAGAGCGCCAAATTGGGCTCTTGATAGAACCAGAACGTGCGCGGCCTGTGCCTTTTTGACGCCATGGTTTTTTACCTGAACCAGAAACTTCAGCACGAGTTTTCTGAGCACGAGTACCTTGACGAGCACCAGCTGCATACGCAACAACTACTTGGTGAACAAGCGCTTCATTGAAATCACGCCCGAAGGTAGTTTCGGAAACAGTCAGCGCGCTTTGCGCGTCTTTCATTACCAATTCCATTCCTATCTCCTCGACGTTAAGCCTTGACAGCCGGTTTTACGATCAGGTCGCTACCAGTTGCACCTGGAACAGCACCTTTGACCAGCAGCAGGTTGCGCTCAGCGTCAACACGTACTACATCTAGGCTTTGAACGGTTACACGCTCATTACCCAGTTGGCCTGCCATTTTCTTGCCTTTGAACACTTTGCCCGGAGTCTGGTTCTGACCGATAGAACCCGGAACACGGTGAGACAAGGAGTTACCATGGGTAGCATCTTGGGTACGGAAATTCCAACGCTTAACTGTACCAGCGAAGCCTTTACCTTTAGATGTACCAGTAACGTCGACTTTTTTAACGTCAGCGAAAATTTCAACGCTAATGCTTTGACCTACGTTAAATTCAGCACCTTCTTCAGTACGGAATTCACGTAGAATACGGCCAGCTTCGACGCCAGCTTTAGCGAAATGACCTGCCTCAGGCTTAGATACACGGTTCGCTTTTTTGCTACCAGTAGTCACCTGAATTGCATTATAACCGTCAGTTTCTGCTGTTTTAACTTGAGTAACGCGGTTATTTTCGATTTCGATAACTGTTACAGGGATAGAAACACCATCTTCAGTGAAGATACGCGTCATACCCACTTTTTTACCGACTAAACCAATCATTGTTTCAACCTCTCAATCGTTCGACGACCTGATTAACCCAGGCTGATCTGCACGTCTACGCCGGCAGCCAGGTCCAGACGCATCAGAGCATCAACGGTCTTCTCGGTTGGCTCAACGATGTCAACCAGACGTTTGTGAGTGCGAATTTCGTACTGATCACGCGCATCTTTGTTAACGTGCGGAGAAATCAGAACGGTAAAACGCTCTTTACGTGTCGGCAGCGGGATAGGACCACGAACTTGCGCACCAGTGCGCTTAGCAGTCTCTACGATTTCCGCAGTTGATTGATCAATTAAACGATGATCAAAGGCTTTCAGGCGGATACGGATTCTTTGGTTCTGCATGAGACCAGAGCTCCAACTATTTTATAAACGTAAATAATTACTCCTCGCACCCATTTCGATTGATGGGGGAGTGTAATCGTTCTTTGATGTAACCCCCAAATCGGGAGTATTGTCTAAATGAGTTACAAATCGTGAACTCAATACTGACCTTTAAGACCTAAAAAACTAGGGATTACTAATCAGTAAGCCCGCGCATTATACGCAACTGAATCTTAAACGCAAGTAATCGGAGAAAATATGTGCGAATTTTTCTGCTTTTTTACTTATAGCACTTTTCAATAAAAAACGCCTCACTATTACTTTTTTGTAGTGAGGCGTGATATTACAGCACACAAATAAATCGAAAAAGCATTACTCCTCTTCAATAATTTGCGCCTGTGTATAATTTTGAATACCCATACGTTTGATTAAATCTAACTGCGTTTCTATCCAATCAATATGGTTTTCTTCATCAGCTAAAATTTCAATCATCAGATCACGACTAACGTAATCATGAATTGAGTCTGCGTAACTAATCGCTTCTTTTAGATTTTTAGCCCCATCAAGCTCCAGCTTAAGATCTGAAGCTAACATCTCCTCAATATCTTCACCAATGTTAAGTTTACCGAGGTCTTGCAGGTTAGGTATCCCCTCAAGGAATAAGATACGTTCGATATACTTATCTGCATGTTTCATTTCATCAATCGATTCATGGTATTCCACCTCATTAAGACGTGTTAAACCCCAATTTTTAAACATACGTGCATGCAAAAAGTATTGATTGATTGCTACTAACTCATTGCCCAATAACTTATTCAGATGGGCTATCATTTTTTTATCGCCTTTCATTTTTTATACTCCATTGCTTCCAGTCTTTAAAGTGTAGTACTGAAATGCTAACAATGAGTAATTTTCTATAGAGAATTTGAGATGAAAGTTACTTATTAATGAATGAGTTAAATGATTATTATTTCGATTAAGCGACTTCAGCAATACAGATATGCTCGGCAAGTGCTAACTCATCATTTAAGATTTCACGAGTTTGCCTGATGCACTTACCGCATTCGCGACCGACAGGGAGGATTTGACGTAGCCCTTTTAATGACGTCACATGATATTGGCGCACCGCACTTCTAATTTGTTTATCCGTTACGGCTTCACAGAGACATACATACATAGCAACTACCTGCATAAATTACACACAGGTAGTTTAAATAAAAATGATTACCATTTCAATTATCGTTACGACCAATTTACATAAAACGTTTCATTAAGCAGTAAAACCTCCATCCACTAAATAGGCAGCTCCTGTCACAAATGACGCTGCATCACTAGCTAAAAAGGCAACAACATTAGCAACCTCTTCAGGTGTGCCTATCCTTTTCATCGGATGCATCTCTGCTAACTTTTGTTTATCTAAATCGCGCCCATCCAATAATGGAGTATCGATATAACCAGGGCAAACTGCATTAATTCGAATATTATGCATTGCATAACTTATTGCCAATGTTTGCGTTAACAGTTTGATCCCACCTTTTGAAGCGCAATATGCTGGAAATTGATGTTGCCCCACAAACGAACATATAGAGCCACAGTTAACAATTGCCCCTTCTTTTTGGTTTTTTAACCAATAATCGATAACAGCTCGATTAATCAAAAATAATCCATTGAGATTAACATCAATGACATGCTGCCATTTTTCATAAGCGAGCTTATGGGCAACGTCATCGGCAAGTATTCCTGCATTAGCAAATAAAAAATCAATCGAACCGTATTCCTTTACTGTATGCGCCACTAACCGATCATTCTCTTTTTCATTGGCTGCATCCATCTGAAAAAATTGTATTGCGCCCTCTTTGTTCTTCAAGCGATTGAGTGCCTTCTGACCACGGTCAGCATGACTTCCCGTAATGATAACTGACGCACCTAATGATAAAAATTTTTCTGCCGCCGCTAGGCCAATACCGCTACTCCCTCCCGTAATAATGCCAACCTTACCTGCGAACGAAATCATGCCTCATCTCCTCATCTTCATTATGATGATTAAATAATAGACAATTCGTTTGAGTTTATTGGTAATACTGATGTTGAATCTTGATTTTGTGACCGAATTAACGCATTGAAATTTAATAAATAAATAGAAATATCACAAGGATTGATAATGTCTTGAGAGACAATTCTTCGCGGTAAATAGATAGGAGATGAGGGAGATAAGAAATACAAAAGGGCACCCTATGGATGCCCCTTTTCATT
>NZ_JAMPQL010000036.1:0-34236 GCF_028482435.1 Providencia sp. PROV119 | reverse complement strand
GGCCTATCGTAAACAGTTAGAAAACTCTAGTTTAGGGTGTCTTAATTAATGGGGAGTGGACACAACTTAACGCTAGTCTCAATCAATGCTATTTGAGGAAAATTACCGACTTTTAGCTGTACAAGTTTACCTATAACTGGGCTACTATATCGGTAGAAAACGGTCTTACTGGCTGTTATGCCACAAAATACACGTAAACCAGAGCTTTCGCAGGATTCAGAACTATTTTTACACTTAAGTTTATCGCTGCGATACTGTGTTAAGAATGGTTTTACTGATGATTTTTGGCTCATAAGTGTTACCCTAATTAACGCTTATTATAAAAGTATTCAATGTGTTTAGACTAAAGTGCAGATTGGTGCATTTACAATGCTCATTGGGTTTTAGCCCCATAAACAGCCTACATTTTAACCTACACTCAATCATGGGATTCTGTGACATTCTCTACAATAAAATGGAGTCTAATGAGACAGCCAACGGACACAGGATTAAATAAATTCAACAGATTAGACAAACAAGCTTATGACTGATAACCAAAATTTTGAATCCCACACACCAATGATGCAGCAGTATTTAAAACTAAAAGCACAACATCCTGACATATTGCTGTTCTATCGTATGGGGGATTTTTACGAGCTTTTCTTTGATGATGCCAAAAAAGCGTCTCAATTATTAGATATTTCGCTCACCAAACGAGGGCAAACGGCGGGTCAGCCTATTCCAATGGCGGGTGTACCACACCATGCGGCCGAAAACTATTTAGCAAAATTGGTGCAACTGGGTGAATCTGTCGCGATATGCGAACAAATTGGTGATCCCGCAACGAGTAAAGGTCCTGTTGAGCGTAAAGTCGTACGTATTGTTACACCGGGTACAATCACCGATGAAGCATTGCTGAATGAGCGGCAAGACAATCTATTGGCCTCAGTCTGGCAAGAGCCTCAAGGCTATGGCTTTGCAACCTTAGATATCACGTCGGGGCGCTTTATCATCAGTGAATTCGATGACGAAGAGTCTCTACAAGCAGAGCTACAACGTACTCGCCCTGCTGAATTACTCTATCCCGAAGACTTTGCGAGTATGGCGTTAATCGAAAACTGTAAAGGCCTGCGTCGTCGGCCTCTATGGGAATTCGAGCTAGAAACAGCAAAACAGCAGCTTGGCCTACAATTTGGCACAAAAGACTTAATTGGGTTTGGGGTCGAAAATGCCTCGAGAGCGCTACGCGCTGCTGGCTGCCTTCTCCAATACGTCAAAGATACTCAACGTACGGCATTACCTCATATCCGTAGCATCATCATGGAAAAACAAACAGATAACGTTATTCTGGATGCTGCAACACGTCGAAATCTTGAGATCACGCAAAACTTATCTGGCGGCACAGATAATACTTTAGCGTCTATTTTGGATTTATGCGTTACCCCGATGGGAAGCCGCATGCTCAAGCGTTGGCTTCATACCCCATTGCGCCATATACAAACACTAACGAATCGCCAACAAGCTATCGCCGCCTTACAAGAGTGTGGTTTCGAGCTATTACAGCCATTACTACGTCAAATTGGTGATTTAGAGCGTGTACTTGCCCGTTTAGCTTTACGCTCTGCTCGCCCTCGCGATTTAGCACGTATGCGCCACGCTTTTGAACAGTACCAAGAGATTCATCAAATCCTCAACCAATCTAACAGCGAATATCTGCAAAACTTGCAAAAACGTATTAACCAGTTTGATGAGCTACAGGATTTACTGCAACGTGCGATTATTGATGCACCGCCTGTATTGGTGCGTGACGGTGGCGTTATCGCTCCGGGTTATAATAGCGAACTCGATGAATGGCGAGCACTTGCCGATGGAGCTACAGACTATCTTGATAGACTAGAAATTCGCGAAAAAGAGAAGCTGGGCATTGATACCCTTAAAGTGGGCTACAATGCGGTACACGGCTATTTTATTCAGGTCAGTCGCGGTCAGAGTCATTTAGTTCCTATTCATTATGTACGTCGTCAAACGCTGAAAAATGCGGAACGTTACATTATTCCTGAACTAAAAGAGTACGAAGACAAAGTCTTAACCTCAAAAAGTAAAGCGTTAGCTATCGAAAAAGCACTCTATGATGAGCTTTTCGATATGCTATTGCCACATTTGGCAGACTTGCAAATCAGTGCGGAGGCTCTTGCAGAGCTCGATGTGCTCAATAACTTAGCTGAGCGTGCTGAAACACTTGGTTATGCTTGCCCACAACTCACAGATAAACCAGGGATCCACATTACTGAAGGACGCCACCCTGTGGTCGAGCAAGTCCTGAGTGAACCATTTATTTCTAATCCGCTTTCACTTTCCCCACAACGTCGCCTACTTATCATTACAGGCCCTAATATGGGGGGTAAAAGTACCTATATGCGCCAAACTGCATTGATAACACTACTTGCCTATATTGGTAGTTTCGTACCTGCAACAAAAGCGGTCATTGGACCTGTTGATCGTATTTTTACCCGTGTTGGCGCATCCGATGACTTAGCCTCCGGGCGTTCAACCTTCATGGTTGAAATGACTGAAACGGCTAATATTTTACACAATGCAACAGAGCAAAGTTTAGTCCTAATGGATGAAATTGGTCGAGGCACTTCAACCTATGATGGTTTGTCACTTGCTTGGGCTTGTGCTGAAAACTTAGTTAACCGAATCAAGTCCATGACTTTATTTGCCACACATTACTTTGAATTAACAACCTTACCTGAAAAATTAGAAGGCGCGGTCAATATTCACCTTGATGCAATGGAGCACGGCGACACCATCGCCTTTATGCACAATGTTCAAGAAGGAGCAGCAAGTAAAAGTTATGGCCTTGCGGTAGCCTCTCTAGCAGGCGTCCCTAAAGATGTTATTAAGCGTGCCAAACAAAAGCTCAAAGAGTTAGAAATTATTTCAAATAATACCAACGCGAGCCATGTTGATAGCGCACAACTCAGCTTCTTAGTGCCAGAAGAGCCATCCCCTGTTCTTAGCGCTCTTGAAAGTATCGACCCTGATAAGTTAACGCCAAGGCAAGCGTTAGATTGGTTATATCGTTTAAAGGAAATGGATAAGTAGTATGCAAGACCACGCTGAACTTCTAGCGCCTATCAGGCAGTTTTTACGCTGTGAAACGCCTGATAGTTGGGTTAAAAAAGCCAGTGAACCAGAAAGCCTCCCTATACTCTTAAAAGATCATCTATTATGTGAGCTAAAGGCGGCGCAAAGTGCGATGTTTTTGATCCGTAAATATGCGGTTGATAAAGAGAGTGCGGCAACATTGCTTGCTTGGTTTAAGCCTTATGAAGACTTTGCCTACGATCGTATTGGTGATATTCATACGCTAAAGAATAAAAACCAAATATCAAAACAGATCTTGGCGAAAAAGCAGTCACCCTATAGCCAAGATTTAATTGATAAAATGGTACTCTTGATTAAAGAAGAGCTGCACCATTTTTATCAAGTGCTGGAAATTATGCATCAGCGAAATATTGCTTATGATGGTATAACGGCAAGTCGATACGCTAAAGGGCTATTCAGTCATATGAGTGGTCATGAACCACAAACATTGGTCGATAAACTGATTATTGGTGCTTATATTGAAGCTCGATCATGTGAACGTTTCGCGAAATTGGCTCCTTTTCTAGACGATGATTTGGCGAGCTTTTATGTCTCATTACTGCGCTCAGAAGCGAGGCACTATCAAGATTACCTACAGTTAGCGCAATCAATCAGTAAAACAGATATTAGCGAGCGTGTTGAGATGTTCGGTCTCGTTGAAGCCGAACTTATCACCTCAGTAGACCACGATTTTAAATTTCATAGTGGCGTTCCTGTGTGACGGTAAGCTAAAGTCTATGATGAGAAACTCGACCATTTATTATCATTAACGAAAAAAGCCCTCAATCAAATATTGAGGGCTTTCGTTATGTATTCACAAAGATATTTACATATTAAATAAGGCTTCTAAGGAAAGCTCCTCTCCTTGTAAAATATCTTTTAACCGCCTTAGCCCTTCCACTTGTATCTGCCGCACCCTTTCTCTTGTTAACCCAATTTCTCGGCCAACTTCTTCTAGTGTCTCAGCTTCATAGCCTAATAGCCCAAAACGCCGAGCAAGGACTTCTCGCTGCTTTGGATTCAATTCAAATAACCACTTCACAATATTCTCTTTTAAGTTGTTATCTTGAATTGTATGCTCTGGGCCTGATTCATTCTCATCAGAGAGAACTTCAAGTAAAGATTTCTCTGAATCGCCAGCAATAGGCGTATCGACCGATGTAATACGTTCATTTAAACGCAACATACGGCTGACATCTTCTACTGGCTTATCAAGCTGTTCAGCGATTTCCTCAGCGCTAGGCTCGTGGTCGAGTTTTTGCGCTAATTCGCGGGCAGTTCTAAGGTAAATATTGAGCTCTTTGACGATATGAATTGGGAGGCGGATGGTTCTAGTTTGATTCATGATGGCACGTTCAATCGTTTGACGGATCCACCATGTCGCATACGTTGAGAAGCGGAACCCCTTTTCAGGATCAAACTTTTCAACAGCGCGAATTAACCCTAGATTACCTTCCTCAATAAGATCTAATAATGCTAATCCCCGATTATTATAACGTCGAGAGATCTTAACAACTAACCGAAGATTACTTTCAATCATGCGCTGACGTGAAGCAACATCTCCACGTAGCGCTCTCCTCGCGTAGAAGACTTCTTCTTCGGCAGTTAGGAGCGGAGAGAATCCAATTTCACTGAGATAAATTTGAGTGGCATCCAGAACACGCTGATTCGTGTTCTGGAGTAAATCCATTTCATCATCTAGTTCAGTAACCAGATCCTCTTCTTTGAACTGACTCTCATCAAAAGCATCATCCATCATGCTATCGTCGAGGTCATTGTATAACTCGTTAGCTTTCAGCGAACTTTGGCTCATCAGTGACTCCTACCCTTGATAATGAGGGCAGAATGTCATTGCACTCTGCCCAGTTTATCGCTGCGGTAAGTAGCGCAGCGGGTTTACTGATTTTCCCTTGTAACGAATTTCAAAATGTAATCTAACCGAACTCGTTCCGGTACTACCCATCGTGGCTATTTTCTGACCCGCGGCAACATCCTGCTGGTCACGCACAAGTAACGTATCGTTATGTGCATAAGCACTCAAGTAGTCATCGTTATGTTTTATTATTATAAGATTTCCATATCCGCGTAGTGCATTTCCTGCATAAACCACTTTACCTGGAGCAGAAGCAAGTACAGGTTGACCTCGTGAACCGGCAATATCAATGCCTTTATTTCCACCTTGAGCATCAGAGAAACCTTCTATTGTTTTCCCTTCCGCTGGCCAACGCCATTTTATCGATGAGCTATTTGTACTGCTTGCTGTCGTCGTAGAGGCGGTAGAAGCTGCCGTCGTTGTTGTTGCCGTAGAAGTTTGCGTTGCAGGCTTCTTATTATTAGGCAACATCTTACCTGAATTTTGACCGCTTCCATTTGCAGGATACGCATTAGTTGTTCGAAGATCAACCGGTTGCTGATTACTATTTGATGAATTTGAGGCCAATTGCCCGTTTGAGTTCACATTTCCGTTACCAATATTGATCACTTGCCCAACATTTAGGCTATAAGGCTCTGCAATATTGTTTTTAGCTGCTAACTCACGGAAATCATTACCAGTTATATAAGCAATATAGAATAGTGTATCACCGCGTTGTACGGTGTAAGTACTGCCACTGTAGCTACCTTTAGGGATGCTACCATAGTCGCGGTTATAGATAATACGCCCTTGCCCATCCATATTGACTGGGGCAGAGGTACGAATAGATGATGAAGAATTCGAAGACAAATTAGGTCGAGAAGAAGGCATCGCTGTACTTGTACCACCAGTAGGTGCCGTTCTTTGAACAGTTTGTTGACTTGATTGACTCGTCTGACCGTCATTTACGCTAGAAATAGGCGCTGCTGTATGGTACGGAGTTGAACATCCAGCCAATAATGCCCCGCTAAATGAAAAGATCACCGCCCATCGAATTCTGCTTATTGGGCTAACAATTTTCATGCTTCTTCTCCCGTGAAGAAAAATCTGACATAGCAAATAAATTTGTGTCAGTAAAACATTAGAGCCTGTTAGCTCTCGTCACTAAAAGTATTTTGCTTATTAAAGCAGAAATATAAAATATTGAACAAGCCAAATATATCAAAAATATAACAATTTGAGATTATGACTTAATGGAAAATACAACATTCTTAACTTTAAGCTGTTAAAGTGCCCTATTTTACCAAATATGACTATAAGCAAAAATTACGCTAAGTCACCCGCTACTAGCGGAACAAAACGTACTTTTTCGACCACATTAGCATGATAATCATTCCCTCGGCGCGTAATTAGCTTCAGCGCTTGATCTTTATCCCCCACAGGCAGAACCAAGCGCCCGCCTTCTTTTAATTGCTGTAGTAACCGAGGCGGAATTTCACTGGGTGCCGCCGTCACGATAATTGCATCAAAAGGCCCTTTAGATTGCCAGCCTTCCCAACCATCACCATGACGAGTGGAGATATTATGTAAATCAAGCTGCTTAAAACGACGTTTTGCCGTCCATTGCAAACTTTTTACCCTTTCAACAGAAAAAACATGTTTTGCAAGGTGCGCTAAAACAGCGGTTTGATAACCTGACCCTGTACCGATTTCTAATACATGATCTTCTGGCTTAATCGCCAGTAATGCAGTCATTTTTGCAACAATATAAGGTTGAGAGATAGTTTGCCCATAACCGATAGGTAATGGAATATTATCATAAGCCTTATGCGATAGGGCTTCGTCAACAAAGCGTTCACGAGGAACCTGTGACAAAGCATCTAACAGGCGCTCATCGTGAATTCCCTGTTGGCGTAGTTGTGCCAAAAGTTCTTTCATGAGGCCTGTTCTCATTTTACTTTCACTCCCGATTTTTCTAACCACTCTTCAACTAATGAATGTGCTTTATACGCTGTTAAGTCAACTTGTAATGGGGTAATTGAAACATAACCTTGTGATACGGCTTCAAAATCAGTACCCGGCCCAGCATCACGGATCTCCCCTACAGGCCCTAGCCAATACAACATATTACCTTTAGGATCTTCAAGGTTGTAGACTTCTGAAGCAGCATGACGGCTACCACAGCGAGTGACTTTGATCCCTTTAACATCCTCATAAGGAATATCAGGAACGTTAATGTTTAGTATGTTACCTGCCCGTAAAGGGTTTTTATGTAATAACGCGAGAATATCACAGGTTATTTTTGCAGCAGTTTCAAAATGGGTATCTCCATCCAATGAGACCGCAATTGAAGGTAACCCTAAGTGCCTCCCTTCCATCGCCGCAGCAACTGTCCCTGAATAGATCACATCATCACCTAAATTAGGCCCACAGTTAATTCCTGACACAACAATATCCGGTCGTGGCCTAACGACTTTATTCACACCAATGTAAACACAATCTGTTGGCGTACCTTCTTGTACAGAAAAGTCACCATTAGCAAGAGTTTGGATCCTTAAAGGCCTATCTAACGTTAATGCGTTCGATGCCCCACTACGGTTGCGATCAGGCGCAATCACTTGCACCTGATAATATTGACGTAAAGCGGCCGCCAATGTCTGGATCCCCGGTGCAGTCACACCATCGTCGTTACTCAATAATATCTTTAACATCGGCACTATCCTGATTAATGATTTCTCGCACCACGCTTGTTGCAAAGCTTCCTGAATTAAGGAAAAAATTGAGTTTTAATGTAGTCTGGTCAATCCATTGCCATTGAAAATTTTGCGGTTTCACAATCATCGCTCTTCGTGTCGATGAGACGCGTTCGTTTTTCATCAGTGTCATCAAAGAGTAATAGCTTTCTAAGCTGTTGGTTTCAAAAACCAGTGCATCCTCTTGCGTACCTAATTCGCCATCACCGGGCAAAGGCGCAGTGATACTCAATTCGCCAGAAGCAACACGTGCTTGCAAGGTAGGCAACTCTTCTGCCGTTGCAACAAACCAACTTCCACGCCCTGTTAGTTGTAGCGCATCACCAAGTAATACTTGGTTTATGGTTTGGTTTTCAATCCGTTCACTTGCAACATGGTTAAACATAGCACTACGTGCGGCAGATAAATAGAAACTACGCTTATTACGTTCACGAACCGTAATTTCTTGGTTCGCCCAACGTAATGCTTGGGTTAAGTTTTGCCCATCACGGCCAAACCTTTGTTCCCCAAAATAATTCGGAATGCCTTGTTCTGCAACTTTCTGTAAACGAGCCTCAACATCCTCAGGTACTGAAATATCTCGGATCGTCAATTCAAACTGGTTGCCTTTCAATGTTCCAATACGTAACTTGCGTTTTTGTCTCGTTGTCGCGATGACTCTACAACCATCAAGCTGCCATAATGAAAAATCAGGCGTTTCTTTACCTGGCATTTGTAAACAAAACCACTGTTCAGTCACTGCATTACGGTCTTTTAAACCCGCATAGCTCACTGAACGAGCTGAAATTTTTGCAAATTTAGCTAACTGTTCAGCCACAAATAATGTGTTGCAACCTGTTTTTTCAACGCGAACCATAACGTGTTCGCCTTCGCCGTCCAGTTCGAAGCCAAGATCTTCTTTGACAATAAAATCTTCTGGCTGACTTTTTAGCTTACCTGTTGAGAGAGGTTTACCATGCAGGTACTGTACATTCATGAGTTTCATTACCATTATCTTTCACTAACAGCACTACCGCCGCACATGCAATGCCCTCTTTACGCCCAACAAACCCCAATTGCTCGGTTGTTGTTGCTTTGACATTAATATCATCCATGTGACATTCAAGATCTTCAGCAATATTGACGCGCATTTGCGGGATATGTGGCAACATTTTTGGTGCTTGAGCCATAATAGTGACATCAATATTTCCAATGCTGTAGCCTTTTTCTCGAACATGGCAGTAAGCTTTTTTTAGCAATATGCGGCTATCTGCACCTTTGTATGCAGGGTCGGTATCAGGGAAGAGCTTACCAATATCACCAAGTGCTGCTGCACCTAAAATAGCATCTGTTACTGCGTGTAATACCACATCACCGTCAGAGTGTGCCAATAAACCGTGTTCATAAGGGATACGGACACCACCAATAATGATAGGACCATCACCGCCGAACTTATGCACATCAAAACCGTGCCCAATTCTCATTATTTATTCCTTTTATTTCATTCTAGAAAGATAAAATTCCGCCAGTGCCAGATCTTCTGGTCGAGTCACTTTCAGGTTATCAGAACGTCCTGAAACTAATACAGGTTGATAGCCGCAATATTCAAGTGCAGAGGCTTCATCTGTGATAACCGCATTCTCTTTCAAAGCTTTACTTAAGCAATCTCGCAATAACAACAAAGGGAAAAATTGTGGGGTCAATGCATGCCATAAGGCTTCCCGCTCCACTGTATGATCGATGAGATCAGAAGCTTTTCGGCTCCGTTTCATAGTATCCCTGACCGGAGCTGCCAAGATCCCTCCACAACAATTTTTTGTTGATAATTGAATAATTTTATTTAAATCGTCTTGATGCAAACAGGGGCGTGCCGCATCGTGCACTAATACCCACTTATTATGCATATTGCCGTCTTGGGCTAAAAAGTCTAACCCTGCTAATACCGAATCTGCTCGCTCTTTGCCACCTTCAACTGTCGTCACGCGTGAATCTTGCGCAATATCAAGCTTAGCAAAATAGTCGTCATCAGGACTCAACGCGATAACAACACTGGCAACATGAGGATTCAATAGCAATGCATTAATTGTATGCTCAATGATAGTTTTCCCTGCAACCTGCAAGTACTGTTTTGGGCAATCGGCCTTCATACGACTACCAATACCTGCCGCGGGAATTATCGCAACCACTTGCGAATCTACCCCAATTATTGAGTTATTCATTATGTTGGATCTTACATTGAAATTAATGACCGATAGATATAACAGATTATAAAAGAGTTTATAACTTATTAATTTTTAGATTCTTTTTGGTTATTACTCTCTTTTACCATTCTATAAAATGATTCACCAGGTTTGATCATTCCAAGCTCAGTACGGGCACGCTCTTCAATAGCATCTTGACCATCGTTCAAGTCATTAATTTCAGCAAATAGCTGCTCATTACGCACTTTTAAGCGAGAATTGATAATTTCTTGCGCCGCAACATCGTCTTTGACTCGGACGTAATCGTGAATGCCATTTTTCCCTAACCATAGAGAATATTGTGTCCAAGCCAATACGGCGATTAATAGAAGCGTTAATTTGCCCATTTTGCCCCCTGAAATGATTAGCTAATCATCCCATAACTGAGCTCATGACGCTACTATGAAGAAAGTAATGTCATAAAAGTAAGTAAAAATTACCGGTTAAATGGCTAAATTTTACTCAAATTAATGTTAACAATATGTCCTTTGTTTAATTTCTCATCCAGAATCAAATCTTATCTCTATGCCTATCATCAAACTATTACCTAACTGAGTAAAATTCACCAACGAAAACACGAGCCTTCATGCAAAATATTTTGCACTTATGTAACGCCACTATAGAAGACCAAGACTAACCCAAGTGGGTCTTATGTTCAGGAAAGCTAAGGGGAAATGACAGATGAACGCGAAGAGATGTTACTGAAAATCGCATCTATCCAGCAACATCATCTCATGAAGAACAGTTTAAATCTTAATCACTTGTTGATGAGTTAACAGATGAATAATCCTTGTCACCGAGTCGTTGATAGGCTGTAAACCATCAAGCCGTAACTCGGGTTTTAGCGGCTCTTGGTAAGGAGAATCGATCCCCGTAAACTGTTTAATTTTTCCTGCTCTGGCCTGTTTATAAAGCCCTTTAGGATCGCGCTGTTCACACACTTCTACGGGGGTTGTTACGTAAAGCTCAAAAAATTGATTTTCTTCAAATAGGTCACGAACACGCGCTCTATCTGCCTGATAAGGCGATATAAAAGCCGTTGCGACGATTAGGCCTGCATCGACCATCAATTTAGCTACTTCACCAATCCGGCGGATATTTTCTTGTCTATCCGCCTCGCTAAACCCTAAATCACCACATAAACCATGACGTACATTATCACCATCAAGCAGATAGGTTTTTATTCCCATCGCGGCTAAAGCTTGCTCAGTCGCTCCCGCTAATGTCGATTTACCTGATCCTGATAACCCTGTAAACCACAATACCGCGCCTTTATGCCCATTAGCCACTTCTCTAGCTTGCCGAGTGACGGGATGATCGTGCCAAACAATATGATTATCCGTTAGCGCCATCATGTTTATTTTCCACCGAGTAAATCGCGCGCTCCCCAATGAGGGAAATGGCGTCGAATCAATTTATTGAGTTCAATTTCAAACTCGCTAAAGTTATCTTTTTGCTCAATAAACTGTCCGGTAACCTCACGTACTAAGCCGGCTCCCGCAGTAACATTCGTGAGCCTATCAATTAGGATCATGCCACCTGTATCAGCATTGTGTTGATAGTTATCTAATAATAGTGGCTCATCAAAAGAGAACTCCACCAGCCCAATACCATTAAGCGGCAGTTCAGTAGCGACCTTTTGTGTTAAGTTATTAACATCGACTTGATAGTGAATATTTTCAACTTTGGCGCGACTTCTTTTGCCCGCGATTTTGATATCCAACTGTTGCCCTTGAACAAGTGGCTGCTCCGACATCCAAACCACATCAATCAAGGCATGATGAGTGCTCTGCAACGTATCGTTTTCTGCAACAATTAAATCTCCACGGCTAATATCAATCTCATCTTCTAACACTAATGTGATTGCTTCCCCCGGAACAGCAAACTGCAAAGCACCATCGAATGTAATGATATCTTTAACTTTAGAGACTTGACCCGATGGTAATGCTTTAACAGATTGACCGATACTCACAATCCCTGAAGATAAGGTTCCACTATAGCCTCTAAAGTCCAAGTTTGGCCGATTCACATATTGGATCGGGAAGCGTAATGCCTGCTCTGAGGCTTTTTGCTGGACTTGAACATTTTCTAAAATGTGTAGTAGCGTTTCACCTTGATACCATGGAATATTTTGGCTTTTGTTAACAATATTATCGCCATCAAGAGCAGAAATCGGTACAAACCAAACATTCAGATCAACAGGTAATTCGGTAGCAAATTTTTGGTAGTCTTGCTTAATTTTTTCGAATACAGCTTCACTGTAATCCACTAAATCCATCTTATTAACTGCCACAATTAAGTGACGGATACCCAGCAGTGTACTAATAAAACTGTGACGTCGAGTTTGCTCTTGAACTCCTTTTCGAGCATCGATCAACAAAATAGACAGTGAGCAAGTTGAGGCGCCTGTCGCCATGTTACGCGTATATTGTTCATGGCCCGGCGTATCCGCAATAATAAATTTGCGCTTTTGGGTCGAAAAATAGCGGTAAGCGACATCAATCGTAATACCTTGTTCACGCTCCGCAGCAAGGCCATCCACCAGCAATGCTAAATCTAATTTTTCTCCTTGTGTGCCTATACGCTTACTGTCATTTTGCAACACAGAAAGTTGATCTTCATAAATTTGTCGAGTGTCATGTAATAAGCGACCAATCAGGGTACTTTTACCATCATCAACATTGCCACAGGTTAGAAAGCGTAATAGCCCTTTGTGTTGCTGTGCTAATAAGTAGCCTTCAACTCCACCTTGTTGCTTAATTTGTTCCGCAATAATTTCGTTGTATGCTAAATCTGCCATAACGTTTCCCCTTAAAAATACCCTTGACGCTTCTTTTGCTCCATTGATGCAGCTTGGTCACTATCGATTAACCGACCTTGACGTTCACTCGTCGTGGATATCAGCATCTCTTCGATAATTTCAGGTAAGGTCTCTGCCTGTGATTCAACAGCCCCCGTTAATGGCCAGCACCCTAGCGTCCGAAAACGCACTTTTCGCTTCGCAATCACTTCACCCGCTTTTAAATCTATACGGTCATCATCTACCATCAATAGTGTGCCATCCCGCTCTAATACAGGGCGCTCTTTTGCAAAATAGAGAGGCACAATATCGATATTTTCTAAGTAGATATATTGCCAAATATCCAGTTCTGTCCAGTTGGATAGTGGGAAGACGCGAATGCTCTCACCTTTATTAATTTGCCCATTATAGTTATGCCATAATTCAGGGCGCTGGTTTTTAGGATCCCAACGGTGTGAACGGTCTCTGAAAGAGTATATTCTCTCTTTTGCGCGTGATTTTTCTTCATCACGCCTTGCCCCCCCAAATGCTGCATCGAAACCATATTTATCCAGCGCTTGTTTTAAACCTTCCGTTTTCATAATGTCTGTATGCTTTGCGCTACCATGTATAAAGGGATTGATACCAAGCGCCTCCCCTTCTGGATTCCGGTAAACTAGGAGTTCGAAACCATAGTTTTTCGCCGTTTTATCACGAAATTCATACATTTCACGAAATTTCCACCCTGTATCCACATGTAATAATGGAAATGGCAATTTACCTGGATAAAAAGCCTTACGCGCTAAATGCAACATAACGGATGAATCTTTGCCTATTGAATAAAGCATCACTGGATTTGCAAATTCAGCAGCCACTTCACGTAAAATATGAATACTTTCAGCTTCCAACTGCTGCAAATGGGTCAATCGTTTTTCATTCATGATGGCCTCCTTCTATTAAGCCAATTCCAGCACGGCTGAACGCCATCTGTTTTCCACGACTTGATGACCAAACCAAGCTAACTGTTGATGTAATGCGACGACTTCACCAATCACTAATAAAGCAGGCGAAGGCGCTTTTTGCGCAAGTGCTTCTAATTCATGCAACTGACCACTAAGCACTTGCTGGTTACTGCGTGTACCACAACCGATGACTGCCACAGGGGTTTCTGGGGAGCGCCCAAAATAAATCAATTGTTTACTAATGCTATCCGCCTTTACCGTTCCCATATAAATGGCTAAGGTTTGATGACCTCTAGCCAAAGCTGGCCAATCTAATTCATTCCCATCATTCTTACAGTGCCCTGTGATAAACGTGACACTTTGAGAATGTTCACGGTGCGTCAAAGGGATCCCCGCATACGCTGTCGCACCAATCGCTGCTGTAATACCGGGAACCACTTGAAAAGGAATACCTGCGGCGGCAGCCACTTCAAGCTCCTCGCCACCTCGACCAAAAATAAAGGGGTCACCACCTTTTAAACGTACGACTTTTTTCCCCTGTTTCGCTAGTTTGACAATTAACGAATTGGTCTCTTCTTGGGGAACTGAATGACGATGAGCTCGCTTTCCAACACAAATTTTGTCTGCATCACGCCGTGCTAAATCAAGCACTTCCTCACTAACA
Organism: Providencia sp. PROV119; assembly: GCF_028482435.1. Taxonomy (NCBI): domain Bacteria; kingdom Pseudomonadati; phylum Pseudomonadota; class Gammaproteobacteria; order Enterobacterales; family Morganellaceae; genus Providencia; species Providencia sp. PROV119. Next base: position 19,878 of record NZ_JAMPQL010000036.1, on the reverse strand, counting down.
AGGTTGTCGTATAAAACAACATCTGCATTTTGCAAAACTTGCAGACCTTTTAATGTTAATAGCCCTGCGTCTCCGGGGCCTGCGCCAACAAGGGTCAGCTCCCCGCTAGTATCTTGTTCATACAGTTGTTTCTCTAACTGCTGCTCTGCTTGTGAAAGTTGGCCTTTTTCAACCAATGAGGCAAAGTGACCATTAAAACTTTTTTCCCAAAAACGTTTGCGCTCACGCATGCTGGTAATAGACTCTTTCACCTTTTCGCGCCAGCGCCCTGCTATCTCAGCCATCTGGCCTAGTGAATGTGGTAGCATCCCTTCCAGTTTTTCGCGTAATAAACGAGCAAGTACGGGAGCCGTTCCCCCCGATGAAATAGCAACAACGACAGGGTCTCTATCGATGATTGAAGGCACAATGAAAGAGCATAGCGGCTTTTCATCAACCACATTTACAAAGGTGTGTTGAGACTCCGCATCATGAAAAACTTTCTCATTCAATGAGGGGTTATCAGTTGCAGCGATCACCAAATATGCCTTCTCAATATGTGCAGAGTGATACTCACCTTTAATCCACTCAAATGCATTTTGCTCATAAAGGCGCTGTAAGAGTGGGTTTAATGTCGGAGAAATGACGACAAGCGCGGCATTAGCTTTAAGCAATAGCTCTGCTTTGCGTGCTGCAACATCGCCGCCGCCAACTAGCACAGCTTTGCGGGATCGAAGATCCACAAATAACGGTAAATATTCCATCTTGCTCTTCCGGTGTTATATCACTTTTTTATGACAACCATTTAAATTGACTATATGGCGTGCAAGTTGGGTTATGAAATGCCCAAAATTCATTAGATGTAACGCAAAGGAATAAGTCAGCCTAATGAGTTATGAAGAAGAAATACTCATAATGGCATCAAAGCAAAACGCGATTTCACGACTAAGATAAGTATTGATCGCTTCTTTTCTACAGATGCCTTGAAAAAAATGAGTTAGACTAAGCACATAAATAGAAAATAAATATAAATGACTAAGCCTTTATAAGTATTTAGCTAATTAAGACAAAACATTATGATAAAAACGGATAAAAAGAAACTCACCATTAATGATATTGCAAAGCTATGTGGCGTAGGTAAATCAACAGTTTCAAGGGTGATTAATCAAGACCCAATGGTTAATGAAGAGACTCGGCAAAAAGTTAATCAAATAATTGAAAAATACCAATTTACTCCCTCAAAATCTGCCCGTGCAATGCGAGGCTATTCAAACCGCTCTTTCGGCATCATCATGACGCGTTTAGATTCTTACGCTGAAAACCAAGCAGTCAGTTCCATGCTACCTATTTTCTATCAAAATAATATCGACCCTATTATTTTAGAGAGTCAATTTAAACCGGAAAAAGTTGAGGAACATTTAAAAATGCTTGCTCGCCAAAAGGTTGATGGGATTGTTTTTTTTGCTTTTTCAGGCATTGATATCAATAAGCTCTCCAATTGGAAACAAAAAATGGTTGTTATTGCGCGACCATTAGAAGGTTTTGTCTCTATTTGTCACGATGATGAAAGTGCGGTTAAAAACCTTATGCACTATTTTCATAAACAAAAAAATTACCAACAAATAAGTTATATCGGGATCAATGTTCACGATGAAACAACGGGCCTACTTCGTTACCAATCTTATCTACACTATTGTCAGCAGCAAGGTTTAACCCCTCACGCACAATTAGGTGAACTTAATTACCAAAGTGGCTATATGCTTGCTAAAGAGATCTTAACCACATCACCACAAGCCATACTGTGCGCAACAGACTCATTAGCATTTGGTGTACAAAAATACTTATCCGAACAAAACATGAATCATATCGATGTGGCCTGTATTGGGCGAAATGATTTATTGGCCTTTTTATTTCCTCAAACCAAATTCTACCGTTTAGGCTTTAGAGAGAGTGGGAAAGAGGCTGCTAATATATTGATTAAAATGGCAAAAGAAGATGTTCCGCCACAAAAAATCATTATCTCCAGTGATAAATTAAATTAATAACTTAAGAAAATAATTATTATTACTTGTGATCATTGTCTAGTTATGGGAACGTTCCCGTTCAAATAATGCAAATAAGGATATATATTAAAAAAAACATAACTACGATGAGAAAATAAATATGCCTAGTGCCAAAGATTTAAAGGCCATTGAAGAGCTTATTGCACTGATTGGCGGTAAAAATAATATTATTAGTGTTTCTCACTGCTTAACAAGGCTGCGCTTTGTTCTTAATGACCCTAATATCGCAGAAATAGATAAAATAAAACAAATCCCTTTTGTTAAGGGGTGTTTTAATAATGCCGGACAGTTCCAAGTTATTATTGGTGTCGATGTTGACCACTATTATCAAATTCTTTCAAAGCATCTTGAGTTAGAAACAAAAAGTAAAGATGAAGTAAAGTCTGACGCCAAAAAAAATATGAGTTTTTGGCAAAGGCTTATCGCAAATTTGGCAGAAATATTCGTACCACTATTACCTATTTTAATTTGTGGTGGTTTACTTTTAGGTTTGCGTAACGTTATTGGTGAGATGCCTGTATCGGATAATAAACCTTTAACCTATTTTTATCCTTGGTTAAAGCCTATTTATGATTTCCTATGGTTACCTTGCGAAGCAATATTCCACTTTTTACCTGTTAGCATCTGCTGGTCTGCAACTAAAAAGATGGGGGGTACCCCAGCCCTAGGTTTAGTATTAGGGATCACTTTAGTTTCTCCTCAGCTAATGAATGCCTATAATTTAGGCTCACAAATCCCTGATGTTTGGAACTTTGGGCTGTTTACAATTGAGAAAGTCGGTTATCAGGCGCAAGTCATCCCTTCTATCTTAGCAGGTTTATTCCTCGGCTGGTTTGAAACCCGTTTACGCCGTTACATTCCCGATTATTTAAAATTGGTTATTGTTCCAATCGTCACATTGATTATCTCAGTCTTCGTCGCACACGTTATTTTAGGCCCTATTGGCAGAAGCATTGGCAATGGTATTGCCGAAGTCATCAAGCTATTAATGCTAGGTGACTTTGCGCCTATTGGCTCAGCTATCTTCGGTTTTTTCTACTCGCCAATGGTGATCACAGGGTTACATCACACAACCTTAGCGATCGACTTACAGATGACTCAAAGTTACGGCGGCACCCCTATTTGGCCTATTATCGCATTATCAAATATTGCCCAAGCTTCAGCGGTTGTCGGTATCATTATTGTTAGCCGTAAAGCAAATGAACATGAAATTACTATCCCAGCCGCTATTTCAGCCTATTTAGGTGTAACAGAGCCGGCTATGTATGGTGTTAACCTAAAATATGGCTTCCCTATGCTATGTGCGATGGTTGGTGCTTCACTCGCAGGACTGATTTGTGGTTTAAACCATGTTCTATCTAATGGTATTGGCGTGGGTGGTTTACCTGGCATTTTATCGATACAACCAACTTATTGGTTAGTTTACCTGTTCGCTATGGTCGTCGCCGTTGTCGTTCCCATTGCATTAACCGTTATCGCCTATCGCTATAAAGAAAGAAAAGGCACGCTACAAGCTAATTAATATATCATCAAATTTAAGGTTTATTATGAATTACTTATACATTGCTTTTACAGATATCAGCGTGTCTGTTGAGTACAATAATAATAAATATGATTACACCTTTGACACCGTAAATAGTACTTATCATGACTGGTTAAATATCGCTAAGAAAATAAATAGCGACTTTCAATTGATTGACGGTGGCGTTATACAATGGCCAGTCGATGACGATGGAAAAAAATCTTATGTGATAAAAACACAAGATAATAAAACTATTGATGTCGCAAATTTATTTACAGAATCTCTTAATAAGCCATTTATTATTGAAAATATCAGGGAAGTAAATCAACAGGACAGCTTAGAGAGGAAATTCATTCATCGGGAAAAAGAACTTACTTGGTCAATTGAGTATTCCGGTTTAACATCAGGGAAAGATGAGTATTGCCAAGAGTCACTATTAACGGTGGCAAATGGGTATATTGGCCTGCGCGGTACATTACCGGAGATGACAGCGAGTCATGATTATTACCCTGCAACTTATATTGCAGGCCTATATAATCAAGCAACCTCTCAAGTCAACGATCACCAAGTGGTCAACGAAGACTTTGTTAATGCACCGAATGGCCAGTTTATTTCGCTTAAAATCGGAGATGGCGACTACATTCATCCAAATAATGTAACCACACTTGCTCTAACCCGCCATTTAGATTTTAAAACCGGTGTCCTATCTTCTGACTGGCTTATTGAAACAACAGACGGGAAACAACTGAATATTCGCTGTTTCAAGTTTGCCAATATGGCAAATATGTCTCATTACTGCCTACATTACCAATTTATTCCGTTAAATTTTTCTGGCGAAATGACCCTTCTCACTCGCTTAGAAGGGAACACTTGTAATGCGGGAGTAGAACGATATCGTAGCCTAAATCAAAACCATTACAGTGTGTTAGAAGGTGGTGCAAAGCAACAAAATGCTTATCTGTTAGCTCAAACTCATCAATCAAAAATAGGGATTGGCTTAGCATCCTCTCTTTGTGGTGATTTCTTTTCACCACAAGACATTATTTGCCATTTTTCTGACTCAGTTGTTGAGCAAAGTATCACATTCAATGCTCAGAAAAATACCCCCTATACTGTTGAAAAAAGTGTCGCGCTAACCACATCTACGGCTTACCCCGATAATTGGCAAGATGTTACGAAATGGGAACTTCCCGCTTGGCAAACCCAGTTAGCAGAAACAAAACAAGCATGGCAAACTTTATGGGATGAAGCTGATATTGCAGTATCAGGGGATTTAATGACGCAAAAATTATTACGTCTACATACCTACCATTTACTTTCATCAGCGTCACCGTTTAGTAACGAAAAAAATAAACTTGATGTTTCCGTCACCGCACGAGGGTTACACGGAGAAGCTTATCGAGGGCATATTTTTTGGGATGAGATTTTCATTTTCCCATTTTATATCATGCACTTCCCTAATACCGCTCGCCAACTTTTACTCTATCGTTATCGCCGATTAGAAGCTGCCCGACTCGCAGCGAAGGCCGCCGGTTTCCAAGGCGCTATGTTCCCATGGCAGTCAGGTCACGATGGTACAGAGCAAACTCAAGTTCTGCATTTAAATCCATTATCTGGTCAGTGGGATCCTGACCACAGTTGTCGCCAACGCCATGTTTCATTAGCCATCGCTTACAACGTGTGGCTATATTGGCGTAATACCCTTGATAACCCATTTATGGAAGAGTATGGCTTAGAGCTGCTCAATGACATCACGTTATTTTGGCTTAGCCTATGTCAGTGGGATGAGCAAGACCAACGTTTTCATATCAGTGGCGTCATGGGCCCCGATGAATTTCATGAAAAATATGCCGATGCTCAAGAAGGCGGCCTAAAAGATAATGCCTATACCAATTTAATGGTGGCGTGGCTTTTTAATGAGATGACGACGCTGTATCGCGATAAACGTTTTACTGACAAATTATCTGAATTTGGTTTTTCTGCAAATACGCTCGACAAGCTCTGCCAAATTAAAACGCAGCTCGCTGTCACGCTAAATCAAGATGACGTTATTGAACAATTTGCAGGCTACTTTGCGTTAGATGATCTCGACTGGGAAAGCTATCGCCAGAAATATGGCAATATTTACCGAATGGATCGGATCCTACGTAAAGAAAATAAATCAGCAGATGATTTCAAAGTCGCTAAACAAGCCGACACACTCATGTTGTTTAATAACTTAGATAAAACAACTGTGAAATCTTTAATTGAATCTCTGGGCTACTCATTATCTGAAAGCTTTGCGGAGAAAAATCTACATTATTACCTTGAACGCACCTCTCATGGCTCAACCTTATCGCGCATTGTTCATGCTTATTTAGCCGAACAAATACAGCTCCATGACCTATCGTGGCAACTCTATCAGGATGCCTTGTACTCAGATTACAACGATATCCAAGGTGGAACGACGGCTGAAGGCATACATACCGGAGTGATGGCAGCGACTTTAAATACTACGATCATGGCTTACGCTGGTGTCGATATTCGACAAGATATTCTTAATATCGCGCCTTCGTTACCTAAACAGTGGCAAGGGCTGAGTTTTAAATTAAGACACCAATGTGTTTTGTTCCACATCAGGGTAACTCATAACAATATTACGGTGATGAGTGATAAAGCATGCACAATATCAATCAATAACCACCTCTATAGCCTTGTTCCTAATACACCTTTTTCCTTAAATTCTAATGAGGGTAACGCTAATGGTTAAAGGACTCATATTTGATCTTGATGGTGTTATTGTTGATACCGCCAGTTACCATTATTTAGCTTGGAAAAAGCTGGCTAGCGAAATCGGGATTGAAATTGATGAACAATTCAACCAATCCTTAAAAGGAATCAGCCGTGTAGAGTCATTAGATAAAATTTTACGCCATGGTAATAAGCAAAATTCATTTTCTATTGAAGAGAAAAATATGCTCTCTGAAAGGAAAAATGAATATTATCTAAAGTTACTTGATAACATTAGCCCAAAAGATATTTTACCCGGCGTATTAGATTTAATTAAGCAGGCTAACCAATACAATATACCTTGTGTTATTGCCTCTGCATCCCAAAATGCGCCAACTATATTGAAAAAATTGGCTATAGAGCACTATTTTCAATCTATTGTTGATCCTAAGTCATTAAAACAAGGTAAACCCGATCCTGAAATCTTTTTAAAAGCAGCGCAGCTCATTGATGTGCCTGCTCAGTATTGTGTTGGTTTTGAAGATTCAATGGCAGGAATACAAGCCCTTAAAAAAGCGAGGATTTATGCTATTGGTATTATCGCTGAAGGCCCACTGCCTGAAGCTGATCGTGAAGTGCACTCATTAACTGAAATAGACATACATACACTAATCAAATAATAAATTATCGGATGGAAACTCTGTTTTCCATCCAGATATAAACAAGGAATAAAGAATGAAAACTAAACTATTAGCTACTGCTGTTAGCTTAGGATTAGCTATGCCTGTTATAACCGAAGCTAATACAAGTTCTCTATCAATAGAGCAACGTTTAGCGCTTTTAGAGCAAAGAACACTTGCTGCTGAAAAAAGAGCAGAACTTGCTGAACAAAAAGCAGCTAATTTAGAAAAAGCATTACAAAATCGTCAAGTTATTAATCAGCCAATCAATAATACAACAGCTACGACAAATCACACTGAAGCCCCACATTTAATCGAAACCAATAGCCAATATGGCAAGCTTAAACTTTACGGTGATGTCGAATTTAATACTGATGTTGCCAGTAAAAAAGGGCAACTGACCTCAGTAAATACTCAGGCAGGAAAAGATAAAGATTTTGGTGATTATGATAAATGGGGAATTAATGGCCGTATTCTAATTGGACTTGATGGTGAGCGTTCTTTAAAGAATAACAACTATGCAGGCTTTTCCGTTCAACCACTCGCTAATATTAATGGACAAATTGGTTTAGATGATGCCAAATTCTACTTTGGTAAAAAAGAGAGTTGGCAAATAAAATTAGGCCGCTATGAAGCCTACGATATGTTCCCATTAAATCAAGATACCTTTATTGAGTATTCAGGTAATACCGCGAATGATACCTATAGTGATGGCTTTGGCTATATCTATATGATGAAAGAAGGCCGAGGAAGAAGCAATAGTGGCGGCAGCATGATGTTTAATACTAAATACGATAATTGGTATTTTGAAACAAATCTATTAATCGAAGATGGCACCAGTATCTTTACCGATGGCGAATACCATGGGCGAAAACAAATCAATAAGAAAAATGTTATCTATGTTCGACCTGTGATCGCTTGGAATAAAGACAACTTTAAAGTAGCCGCCGCCATTGAAAGTAATGTTATTAAAAATGCTTATGGTTATGAAGATAAAAATACAGGTGAGTTTAAAAACCAATCTAAGCGTAATGGATATGGTTTAACTCTAGGTTGGAATAGCTTAAAAGATGATCCAACAAATGGTATCGACGTAAACTGGAGTACGGCTTATTTAGATGCTAGCAATGAAACAGATTTTACTACTGGTGCCAATATTTTATGGCGCCGCTTGCAGCTGGGTTATATTTATGCTCATAATGATATCAAGTCCTACGCATTAAATTATGATAGTGACATCGATAATGAAGTTATTTTTGGTCCAGGAAAATATGATATTCACACTTTATATACTTCATATGAGTTACCAAACATACTTGATATGGATAATTTTAAAATTTATATCGGCGCTTACTACTCTGTAATTGATGGAAAAGATATCGAAGTGAAAAATAGCGATAAAGATCGTTATGGCTCCAGAGTCAGATTTAAATACTTATTCTAAAAATTGAATTAAACATTGAGTGGCTGATTTATCAGGTCAGCCACTCAAGCTATTTGCAGTAACTTACCCTTCATGAAGCCCACATTCGCGTTTAAGACCGAAAAAGCGGGTCTCTTCTTCACTCATACCAGGCTCCCATTTACGAGTGGTATGTGTATCACCAACAGATAAATACCCTTGCTCCCAAAGAGGGTGATAAGGCAAATCATATTTGGTCAGATATTCATGTACTTGGCGATTATTCCAATCAACCACTGGTAATATTTTAAATACCCCTTTACCGATACTCAGTACGGGCAGCGTGGCACGACTCTTCGATTGCTCTCTACGCAGCCCCGAGAACCAACTTTGCGCTTTTAACTCCCGCAAAGCTCGATTCATCGGTTCAACCTTATTAATTTGATTGTATAGATCTATCCCCTCAGTTCCTTGTTCCCATAATTTGCCATAAATAGCTTCCTGCCACGCTGGAGATAATGGGGAGCGATAAACTTGCAAATTCAAATGGAGTTCATCTTTTAACTCTTCAATGAAGATGTAAGTCTCAGGAAAAAGATACCCAGTATCCGTTAAAATAACAGGAATATCGGGCATCACTTGTGTCACCATATGTAGCATGAGCGCCGCTTGTATGCCAAAACTGGATGACAATACAAATTTAGCGGGCAAATTATCTAATGCCCACTCGATTCGCTCAATAGCACTCAATTTTTCCAATTGCACATTCAATGCTGATAAATATTCAGCTTGTTGCACTTTATCTAATTTAAGTACTTCGGCAAGTTTGAGTTGACTCATACCGCCTCCTTCACTTCATAAAAATCGATAGCTGAATTCAGTACTGGTTTCACTACATTAGCGCGAATTAAGTAGTCGCCAAAACCTTCCTGATCTTCCCGCTCTTTTGCCCAACGACCAATCAAATTGTCTAAGATAGTTAAAATTTCCGCCGAACTAATATTCTCTCGATACATGCGCGGAATTCGAGTACCGATACGATTACCACCTAAATGTAAGTTATATCGGTCAATTGCTTTACCTACCAATCCAACTTCCGCCAGCATGGCTCGACCACAGCCATTTGGGCATCCTGTCACACGTAATACAATATGCTCGTTACCGATGCCGTGTGACGACATGATTTTTTCTACTTCACTGACAAATTCAGGTAAGAAGCGCTCTGCTTCCGCCATTGCTAATGGGCAGGTAGGGAAAGAAACACAAGCCATTGAGTTCTCACGCTGCAATGTCACCTCATCACTGATCAAGCCATGTTCACGTGCAATCGCTTCAATGCGCTCTTTTTCCGATTCAGGCACTCCCGCAACTATCAGGTTTTGATTCGCCGTTAAGCGAAAGTCTCCCTGATGAATTTTAGCTATTTCTGCAACACCTGTTTTTAGTGGTTTATTAGGCAAATCGATTAAACGACCATTTTCAATAAATAACGTGAGATGCCAACGATCGTCTATCCCTTTTAACCAACCAATTTGATCACCACGTTGAGTAAACGCATAATGCCGAACTGGCTCGAAGGTCACCCCAGAGCGTCTTTCAACTTCTTGTTTAAATGTTTCAACACCAACACGTTCCAGCGTGTATTTTGTTTTAGCATTTTTACGTTCTGTCCGATTCCCCCAATCACGTTGAGTTGTCACGATAGCTTCTGCAATCGCCAGCGTATCTTTCAAATAAATAAACCCAAACTCACTGGCTAATCGAGGGTAAGTCGCCGTGTCACCGTGAGTCATCGCAAGACCACCGCCCACTAACACGTTAAAGCCAATTAACTCCCCATCTTGAGCAATCGCTACAAAGTTCATGTCATTGGCGTGTAAATCGACATCATTTAATGGCGGTATCACTACCGATGTTTTGAATTTACGAGGCAAATAGGTTTTCCCTAATATTGGCTCTTCATCCGTTGTTGCCACCTTTTCTTTATCAAGCCAAATTTCTGCATAAGCATTTGTACGTGGCAGTAAATGCTCCGATATTTTTTTCGCCCATTCATAAGCTTGTTGATGTAGCTCAGATTGAACGGGGTTAGAGGTACAAAGCACATTACGGTTCACATCGTTTGCCGTCGCTAATGCGTCAAGCCCCACATGATGTAACATTTGGTGTGCAGGCTTCACATCACCCTTTAAAATACCGTGGAACTGGAAGGTTTGTCGGTTAGTGATACGCACGCTGCCATACAGCGTATGTTCTGATGCGAATCTATCGATATCTAACCACTGTTTAGGCGTAATGATGCCTCCGGGCAACCGGCAACGAAGCATCATCGCATGGCGGGGTTCTAATTTTTGTTCAGCGCGCTCCGCTCGGATATCACGATCATCTTGTTGATACATCCCATGGAAACGAATTAGTAGGAAATTATCCCCTTCAAATCCGCCACTTAATCCATTTTTGAGATCTTCTTTGATAGTTCCACGTAGATAATTACTCTCGTTTTTCATCCGTTCACTATCAGCCAGTTTGCCTTCTACGACCAAAGGCCCGTATTTTTTATCACTCATTAGTAGACATCCCTCTGATAACGGCGCTCCACGCGCAGCTCACTTAAAAATTCATCTGCCGATTCGCTATCCATGTTTCCGTATTGACTGATAATCTCCAGCAACGCCTGCTCCACATCCCGAGCCATGTGATTCGCATCACCGCAGACATAGATATGTGCCCCTTCTTCAATCCAGTGCCAAACTTCCTCACCTTGTTCACGCAACTTATCTTGCACATACACTTTTTGTGCTTGTTCTCGGGACCAGGCCAATGAAATATTGGTCAACAAACCTTCTTTGACATAGCGTTGCCATTCCACTTGGTAGAGAAAATCTTCAACAAAATGTGGATTACCAAAAAACAACCAGTTCTTACCGGTCGCTTCCTCATTATCGCGTTGCTGCATAAATGCACGGAACGGTGCGATGCCAGTACCGGGGCCTATCATGATGACAGGTTTTGTACTGTCGGCTGGAAGACGGAAATTATCATTGTGTTCAATAAAAATACGCAGTTCATCACCTTCTTTTAGGCGATCAGCCAAAAAGCCAGAAGCACCACCTGTACGAGCACGACCATCAATGTCATAACGTACAACGCCGACAGTAATATGCACCTCATCTTCTGTTTCCGCCTGTGAAGATGCGATTGAATACAACCGTGGGGTCAATGGTCGAAGAAGCTCAACAAACTCTTGAGCGGTAGGCTGAGCGGCAGCTTGTCTCACCATATCAACAATGGGAGTATTTTGTGCATAGTGCAAAAGTGCCTGCTTATCACTTATTAACCCCAATAAAGTCTCGTCTTTTGACAAGTTGGCATATTTTTCAACAATAAGAGGGCTGTTTTGTGTCAACTCTAAATGGTGAGTCAGTGCATCGCGTAGTGTGTATGATTGTTCAGCCACTTGAACCTTTTCATCACCGGTTAACCATAATAAACCGATAAGCTCCTCAACAAGAGCAGGATCATTATCAAACCACACCCCAAGCGCATCACCAGGCTGATAGCGTAACCCTGAATCCCCCAAATCAATCTCAATATGGCGAACATCTTTTAGTGATCCGCGCCCTGTGATCTTCTGATTGACCGATAAAGATGCGGTAAGTGGCGACGTCTTAGTGTAAGGTGATGAATGAATTTCATCTACGCTCCCTACCTGAGCCGCAACAAGTTGATGAGTACTTTGCGTTGGCACTCGCGCTTTAAGTAATTGGCTCAGTTCCTCAATCCATGCATCTGCAATTGCTTGATACTCTACATCGGCATCGATACGTGCAAGTAATGGCTTGGCGCCTAATTGAGCCAGCTGCGTATCAAAATCTTTACCAGCTTGACAGAATTTCTCATAGGAAGAGTCGCCTAATGCGAAAACAGCGTATGCCGTTTCATTCAGGCTTGGAGCCTTTTTGGAGTGCAAGTATTTATATAATGCAACCGCCTCCTCAGCAGGCTCGCCTTCTCCTTGTGTTGATGCAACTATCACCAATATTTTTTCTTGCGCTATCTGCTTAAATTTATAATCTCCTGCATTCACTAAATTCACATTGAGCTTTTCGCTGAGCAACTTTTCTCTAAGTTGTTCAGATAAACGGCGCGCGTTGCCAGTTTGTGAAGCAGAAATGATTGTAATCGTTTCGTCCTGTGGCACGGGTGCACTCACAGGTGTACTAGTCACTGTATTTTGGTTTACCATTCCCCACAAATATCCAGACAACCAAGCTAATTGGTGAGATGAAAAATCATCCACGGCTGTCTGTAAGCGTGCAAGTTGCTCCATAGATATTGGCAATGCCGAAATTGGAGACTGTTTTTTTGTCATTATCTTATAACCCCAGAGTTGCTCATCATAAATTACTACCCCGATAGTTTGTCAGGTTATAACACCCTTTCGTAACGGGATAAGAAACGATCGCCATAACTAATAGCTAAAAAGCCTAATGAAAATAGTTAGTGAATCATACTCATAAAAATGGTTAGTGATAATTCGACAAAATAAGATGCTCGGAGTACAAATTACAGTAGAATACGCTGCATTTCGATTTATAAGGAGTTAGTTATGAGAACAAGCATCTATAAAGATTTTCATTTTGAAGCGGCACACAAACTTCCCTATGTACCTGAAGGTCATAAATGCGGTCGCCTCCATGGCCATTCTTTCATGGTAAGATTAGAGCTGACAGGCGAAGTCGAGGAAAAAAGTGGATGGCTTATCGATTTTAGTGATGTCAAAAAAGCATTTAAGCCAATTTTAGATCAACTCGACCATTATTACTTAAATGATATTGAAGGCCTCGAAAATCCAACCAGCGAGGTGCTGGCAAGCTGGATTTGGCATAAAACCAACCCCCTCTTACCATTACTCAGTGCCGTGACAGTGAAAGAAACCTGTAATGCTGGCTGTATTTACCGCGGCGAATAGACACTTTCTGGTATGCCGTGTTCAACGCGGCACATCAGGCGATATTAAGATATTTATGGGTTTGAATAGAAAGACGCCAATTTCGCGCAATACACGTATCGATACATAACTTGGTTGCTAAGCTTTTTTGGCTAATAGGCTGTAATGCAACAACTGGCGCATGTTTTTCGGTTCGTTTTGCCAACAATTTATCCAACTCTTCAATGTCTTTTTCACGCGCAACAGGGTGCTTGATTTCATTTGCTCGGTTAATTGATTCCGTAAGCACCTGTAATCCCCCTTTCATCCCCACTTTTGGTGATACCGTTACCCATGTTTTATCTGAGCATTGAATAGGATAAGTGCCACTCGTTTCAATTTGGCACTGATAGCCTTGATTTTCTAACTCACACGTTAAAGGAAGCAGATCGTAAATACACGGCTCTCCCCCTGTGATAACAATATGTTTAGCTGTATACCCTTGTTTTTTCATGAGGTTGATTAATTCATGACTATCCGCCAGCGCCCATGTATCTGTATCAACGGTTTTTAGTGCAATATCACCAAGTGTTGTTGCTTTGCTCTCTTCTTTCTCCCAAGTATGTTTGGTGTCGCACCAACTGCAACCCACTGGGCAGCCTTGCAAGCGAATAAAAACAGCAGGAACACCGGTGAACACACCTTCACCTTGTAATGTTTGAAAAATTTCATTGATTGGGTAATTCATCGCACTCTCTGGCATTGTCATCTTAATACGTATTATATCGCAGATATCTATCCGCGGTTAACCCACTTTATGGTAATGTAAACAGCTTGGATTTGATAAAGCACATCTGATTAAAAAAACCGAAACGATATTCGGTAATTAAAGACAGGACAAAAAATGCAAAGTAGTAAAAAAAATCAACTCAGAAAGGGACTGAGTGTCAGGCACATTCGCTTTATGGCCTTAGGGTCAGCGATTGGTACAGGCCTCTTTTATGGCTCCGCTTCAGCCATACAAGCAGCCGGCCCCGCAGTACTCATCGCCTATATGATAGGGGGCGCTGCCGTTTTTATGGTTATGCGTGCTTTAGGTGAAATGGCGGTTCATAACCCAGTTCCAGGGTCATTTTCTCACTATGCCAGCCACTATATGGGGCCATTAGCAGGCTTTCTAACCGGATGGAACTATGTTTTCGAAATGCTGGTTGTCTGCCTTGCAGATATCACCGCCTTCGGGATGTATATGGGCTTTTGGTTCCCTCATGTTGATCAATGGGTATGGGTACTCAGCATCGTTTTATTTATCGGTGCGCTGAATTTATGTCACGTTAAAATATTTGGTGAGCTTGAATTCTGGTTATCGATAGTCAAAGTGACCGCAATTATTGCCATGATTATCGGTGGTGCCTTCTTAATGTTCTACGGTTTTGGTAAAGAGACAGACCACGCTGTCGGCTTGCAAAACCTATGGGAACATGGTGGTTTTATGCCGCATGGCATTACTGGCGTTATTGCCTCTCTCGCCATTGTTATGTTTGCATTTGGTGGGATTGAAGTGATTGGTATCACCGCAAGCGAAGCTCAAAACCCAGAGAAAACCATCCCTAAAGCAATTAATGCCGTGCCTATTAGGATCTTGCTATTCTATGGTTTAACACTCTTTATCTTAATGTGTATCTATCCATGGAACCAAATTGGGCAAAACGGTAGCCCATTCGTGCAAATTTTTTCTAGTCTGAATATTTCTTCTGCCGCAAACATTCTAAACATCGTTGTTATCACCGCCGCCATTTCGGCCATTAACAGTGATATTTTTGGTGCTGGTCGAATGATGTACGGCATGGCTCAAGATAAACAAGCACCTAGCGCTTTCACTAAGTTGACACGCAATGGTGTGCCATGGGTAACCGTCTTGGTGATGTCAGCCGTTATGCTGCTTGGCGTATACTTAAATTACCTTTTACCTGAGCGAATTTTCGTGATTATTGCTTCAATTGCAACGTTTGCCACTGTTTGGGTATGGTTAATGATCTTGCTTTCGCAGGTTGCTATGCGCCGTAAAATGAGCCAAGAAGAGATTAAACAGCTCAAGTTCCCTGTACCATTTTGGCCGGTCGGCCCTATGGTGACGATTGCCTTTATGGTATTTGTTATCGCATTACTTGGGTTCTTTGAAAACACACGAGTGGCTTTAATCGTCGGTTGTGTTTGGGTTGTGATACTTACTGTTGCCTACTTTATAATGCGCAATTACCAAAAAAATAATTAAAATAATCCTATCTGCAAAACACAACATAACGCCCCATCATTGATGGGGCGTTTTATCATTAACTTTCTAATTCAAGAGCCTGCTCAAGGTCGGCAATCAAATCATTTACATCCTCTAGTCCAATCGATAATCTCAGTAATCCATCACTTATCCCATAATATTGTCGTTCTTCTGGTGTATAAGTTGAATGTGTCATACTTGCAGGGTGTTGTGCTAAGGATTCACAATCCCCCAAGCTCACTGCTCGTGAAAATAGCGTTAAACGATTTAAAAAGCGTTTACCTGATTCCATACCGCCTTTAATTTCACAGGCAATCATGCCGCCAGGTAATTTCATTTGTTTTTTGGCTAGCTCATATTGTTTAAAGCTCGGCAAGCCTGGATAAATGACAAATGCAATTTTAGGATGAGAAGAGAGATATTGTGCTATCTGTTGAGCGCTCTTCACAATACGCTCCATACGAACAGAGAGCGTTTTCATTCCTCGCATAATCAAACTCGCATCATGAGGTGATAAACACGCTCCCGTCATATCTTTTAACCCAACTAGCCGGATCTGCTTCGCTATTTCCTTTGTTGTTATGGCTGCGCCTGCAATAACATCACCATGACCACTCATATACTTGGTTAATGAATGGATCACAATATCAACGCCTAAAGTGATTGGCTTTTGTAGATAAGGAGTACAATAGGTGTTATCAACAACGACAATAATATTATGCTCCTTTGCAATATTCGTTACCGCTTGTATATCCACCAAGCGCATATCAGGATTAGCTGGGGATTCAAAAAAAATCATTTTCGTCTTTTTGCTGATCGCTTGAGCTACATTTTTAGGGTCACTCATATCAATGTGGCGTACCTGAATACCGAATCGCTCGAGTCCATTATGAAAAAAGGAATAAGTACACCCATAAACCGTCATATCAACTAATAGCTCATCACCTGGGTTCATTAGAGACCAAAAAGTCGATGTAATGGCTCCCATTCCTGACGAAAATACAATCGCTGCTTCACCTTCTTCTAAATCAGCGAGCCTTTTTTCTAACAAATCTAGCGTAGGATTATTAATTCTTGTGTAAATATACCCTTCTTTCTCACCACTGAAACAGGCGGCTCCCTCTTCCGCACTGCTAAATGAATAAGTTGAGGTTTGATATATAGGCGGAACCAACGCCCCTTTATTTTCACGCTGATCATAAAAACTGTGTATTATTCGAGTATCAAAAGCATTCCTCTGATTTAAGCTCATACCACTCTCCTAAAAAATTACTTCTCATTGGATTGAGGTATCCTAGAACCCATAATCTGCAACGTTCTTAATAGGATACTAATCCCCCGTAAAGTATTTGGATCTTTTAACAAGCTATAAACTGAACGAAAATTATGCGTTTTATCATCATATATCGCCTCCATCTTAGCCATGTTATATGCCGTTCCTAGCTCCCAAACTGGCGTTAACGTGTCTTCGAATGAATTGGATAATTTTTCAACCGTACCTAAATCAAGAATATCAACAAGGTCAGAAACTAAAGAAAGTAGATCAACGATATTATCTAAGCGTTTTAAATGCAGCAGTGGTGATATTTTCTCGGCGAAATGATCTACAGACTCTGAATTAAGTAGCTCAATAAGTTTGGAGTGCGTATTTTCATTTGACATGATAATTACCCTCTTACACTAAACCACGGATAGCAGCCCAATAAAGACCTCTATTGAAACTATTTCTGAGTAGTCCTCCCACCTTAGTTGCAGGTATTGGGATAACATCATGTTTATAGTCATACTGTAATGGCATACCTGCATTTAATCCCATTTGAGCAACGGCTTGTACACGCCCATCATAAATAGCCGCAGGATAACCATAAGTTAATTCACCAAAAATATTATCAGCAATAATCCCAGCTTGGTTATGACAGCTCCCTCCTGCTTTACTGATAGGCAAATCAACGGTATCACCGATTACATACACTCCATCTGTGCCGTAGACTTGCATGGTCTCATGATCTGTTGGGAGCCAGCCTTCACCATTATTGTGCTCACTTAAGCCTGTATTAATCACAGCTTCAACAGCTGTAATTGGCGGAGTGCTAATTAAAATATCAAAAGGCTGCTCATCACCTTCTTGTGAATAAGCGACTTTCTTGTCTGGATCTACTTTACTTAATGTAAAACCTCGTTGGGCTTTAATATTTTTTATATTAAAAATCTCAGGGATAGCTTCACAAACAGGTTGTTGAAGGAAAAGGCAATTACGTAATAATTGAGAGACTGTCGGGTAGGTGTATACAATTTCAATATTGTCTCTTACGCGACGTTTACGTAAAAATTCATCTAACATCAATGTCGTTTCCATTGGTGCGATACCACATTGATGAGGAACATTTGGCGTTTCAGGAAATGATACGGTGATAAAGATCCTACCTTTTTCAATTTTTGATAATTGATCTGCTAACTTTCTTGCTGGCTCATAAGAATAGAAGTGGTTACCTATTTCTTTTAACCCTTCTATTCTATCTGGCCTAGGAACACATCCTGTCGCGATAACTAAGTAATCATAATTTAAAGTCTTACCGCTATTTGACTTTAGTTCTTTATTTTTAAAGTCAAAGGACTCAATTTTATCAATCACTAAATTAATTTCGGGCCGTAATAACGATCGCTCATGGCGACTTAACTCCTCTTTAAAGAATAAGTTAAATGCAACATACATAAAAGCTGGTTTATAATAATGAGTAGGGTTATCAGTCACTAATGTTATTTTTATTTTTTTAGAAAAAATATCCTTATTAAGTTTCCTTGCAAGGATATTCGCTAACATTGTACCACCTGTACCACCACCGACTATGACGATATGCTTCATACTTTAACCCACCTATTATTTAAGTTGTGTTAAATCGTTATCATATAGATATATAAATATAGTTTAATTTAATTAATTCGCCATACATTTAATTAATAATTAATATTCATCCACCAAATAAAACTAATTACATTCAGTGAATTATCATTAAATAAAAATAAGCAAGATTATAGTTATCTTTATTTTTAATTACCGAATGAAAATAATAACATTCATTTTAAGACTAACTTATTTATACAGTCTAATAATAAATATTTGTTTTTAGCCAAATAAACATTATCAGCAACTGACATATCGATAATGTTTATCGTAAGAGCAGAATAACTATAAATGGCTTTTTAAGTATGAAATTACTAATAGGTAGGTACTCAAATAATTTTTATACTAAGTCAAACTGAGTAATAATTGGGTTATGATCTGAAGCATCTGTGTTTGTGACATAACAATCTTTCACTTTTAAGCCTCTATAAAAGAGATAATCCAAAGGCCGTCCAAACGCTTTAGTGCGCTGATCAGTATCATAGTTAACCTCTTTAAGCCCCACGCTTCTAACAAAGCGTTTTAAGGCGTTAACCCTTTGGCGGCTCCACGCATTAAAATCTCCAGCCAAAAGTACAGGGCCAACGTGTTTCGATATATGCTCACCTAATTTACTTAATTGCCTTGTATAAACATCAACACCAAAACTAAAGTTTATGGCATGCACATTTGCAACCATCAAATGCTCCCCATTAGGCAAGGGATAAACTGTTATCAATGCCGATTTTGCTAAACGCAATAACGGCTCTTTTTCGCGTAGCGGGCAACAGTAGATAGGATGAGCAGTTGCTAATGTCATTACGCCAGCAGGATGCTGAGAAAAAGGCAACGCGGGCACTTGATCTGCTATCAGTTTGTGGGAGGCTGCGAATGAAATAAGCTCAGGCGACATTTGAGCTTCTTGAAGTAGAATCAGTTTTTTATCTTTAACTAACTCATTAAGGACCTTTTTCCAGTTAGGCCGCTGTTGTTTATAAATATTCCATGTCACAACATCTAAGGTTTCTCCCGCCGCAAATAGGGGAAGCCCCACGGGTAATGATTCTCCTAACATATGTACAGGCATTGGCTGAATACGTTTAGCGGGTTGACCTGCAATATATCTGACAGAATAGGTTCTTTTCGCCACGTTTCTGATCCCTACAAAATTAGAAGTTAAAAGCATTTTAGCAATTTTATAAACCATATGGCTTGTAGTATATCAAACCTACCCTGTTATATCTTATGTAGTTAAGGCTAAACTCCACTGATAATTATCTGTTCATTAACCATTTCTGAATTATTCATAGCATTTTGCAAGCATCAAACACATGGTTTGCGCTAAGCAGGTTCATAATCTATTGAAGAAATGTAGTATGCAGGAAGAGGTTAAAGCACAGATAAAAAAAGCCCCGTGAGTTATCTCACGGGGCTTGA
>NZ_JAMPQL010000035.1:0-34558 GCF_028482435.1 Providencia sp. PROV119 | reverse complement strand
CCCCTTTTTTACGTTTTTTTTTCGTTTGCTCAGATTACCATCAAATTTAGCTTAAATCACCAGTTTTTGTAGCCTATTGAACCCTTCGGCGGCTAATACAGGTTGTAATGCTAAAGCGGTATCATTCATTAAAAGGCAATATGCAAAGTCTTTTTCTTGACTATCAATCACTTCTTCTGCTTGATTATTAATCAGCCAAACCGCACGTCTCGCGATCGCCGCCCCTGAATCAACAAATCTTGTGCCATCTGGTAGCACTTGTTCGAGTTCTTCTATTAATAGAGGGAAATGCGTACAACCCAAGATCACCGTATCAGGAGGTTCAGGCATTCTTAACCATGGCTTCACTGCATTGGCAATTTCATCTAGCGGAATTTGTTCACCATGTAATTTTCTTTCCGCTAGTTGAACAAGGTCGGCAGAACCCAGCGAGAGCACTTTGCAATCTGTTGCAAACCGTTCAATTAGCTCTTTAGTATATTCGCGATTCACCGTTCCTTTGGTTGCAAGCAATCCAACAACACCATTTCGCGTTAATTTAGTCGCAGGTTTAATTGCTGGCACGACACCAACCACTGGGAAACGAAAATGGGCTCTAAGGTTCGGTAAGCTCACGGTACTGGCTGTATTACAGGCAATAATTGCTATCGTTAAAGGGTGTTTTTTCGCAATAGCATCAACGAGTTGATACACCCTATCGATAATAAATTCTTCACTCTTTTCGCCATAGGGGAAGGCTTCATTATCGAATGCATATATATAATGTGCGTTAGGGAGTAATTTTTTGACTTCCCGATATACAGATAGCCCCCCCACCCCTGAATCAAACACAAGGATGGTCGGGCGAATAGATAGGTTGTGATTAGAAGTTGTAGCTTCCTGTAAGGAAATATTCTCTTCCAGCGGTGCGATAACCATACGCGGTCTCATAGTCTTTATCGAACATATTAGCTATTTTACCACGAATTGTGAGCTGTGAAGTGATTGGATATGCCGCCGTGAGATCCCAAAGGCTAACCCCCCCTTGTTTTAGACGTTTTGATGGTGATTGGGAAAAGTCATTATCATAACGCGAACCTATATAGTGATAAGTTAGCCCCATATCTACCTCAGCAATATTCCAATCTAATTGGTATTTCACTTGTTGCTTAGCTCGGCGCTCCAATACTTTGTTCGTCTTTTTATTTCTGGGATCGACATATTGGTATGTTAATTGATGATGTAAAAAGCCAGTGCTAAATTCACCAACCCACTCGATACCTTTAATTTCTGCTTTTCCAATATTTTCATATGTACTGATAAAATTGCCATATTTATATTCAATCAGGTTATCAATATCATTATGATAAGCATTAATTTGCCAGAATAGCGGTCCCGTTGTTCCTTCAACACCAATTTCCCACTGCTTACTTTCTTCTGGTTTTAAGTTCGGATTACCTTTTGTTGTTCCCCAATTTGATGAGGAATATGCGTACAGTTGACTTAGATTAGGTGCTTTATATGCTGTTGCATATGATCCAACCAGTTTATACCCATCATAAAATTCCCAGCTCAGTCCTGATTGCCATGATGTATGCCAATTAAATTCTGAATGATGATCCGTGCGAACGGCGGCTTCAGCTATAACAGAATCAACAAACGAGTATTGCCCCGTCAAATAGAGCCCCGTGTTATTCATGGTTTCTTTTTTAGTTATTAAAGCATAGCCATTAGGCTCTATGCTTTGACGCTGATAATCAATACCCGCACTAATATTACCTTTATCTAAACGATAATTGTTACCCCACTGAATATTATACTGCTTTGATTCATCTAGATTAGAAGAGCTAGCATACTGCCCTTGCCTTGGATCAAAATTGTAATCTTTAACGTAACTATAGCTTCCGGATAGTGAGGTTGAGTATTGGTTTTGATGATATTTAACCCCAGTTTCATATGTACGGCTATAAAGTTTACGGGTATCTACCCGCACACCTGAGTATTCAGAGGCATCATAACGAGTTCTATTATCATATCCATATGCTCTCGCATAAGCTGATATTTCAGATGATAACTGATGCTCCACACCTAGCCATAATGATTTATTAAGAAAACCATCTTTATCGTAGTCACGTGGACTAACGTCCTTAGGTGCTAGATCAAATCCTTTTGTATAGGTATAAGCTGCGGCAGCGGTTACTGTTGTATTTTCACCGATTTTCTGTTGAGTTGAGCCGTTATAATTCTGATAACCATAAGAACCAATACCCGCATTTAATGTGGTTCCTACATTATCTCGGCGAGTAATAATATTAACAACACCACCAATTGCATCCGAGCCATAAACAGCCGATCTTGCTCCACGAATATATTCGATTCGCTGAACTAAAGAGATAGGAATTTGGCTCATATCTGATGAGCCAGAAATACCCGCTTGGTTTAAACGAACACCATCAATTAATACCAATACATGGCGAGACTCTGAGCCTCTAATAAAGAGGGAGCTCTGCTGTCCTATACCACCATACTGCGCAATATCCACACCCGGTAGCCGCCTTAATACATCAATCACAGTATTAGACTGCCAATGATCAATGTCTTCACGCGTAACGACCGTCACAGGGGCCAGTATTGATGAAATGGGCTGCTCAAAGCGATTCGCTGACACCACCATTTCATCTGATTTATTGTTTGCGCTTGCTAAAGAAGAAATACCACACAACACTGCCATAGCAGCAACCGATAGCGGTAGTAACTTACTCTTATTCATTATAATAAATCCGGAATATCAATAAGATTAAAATTCCGCGAGGCCGAATATCAGATCCGCGCTAATATCCAACAAAGCGATTAAACTATGGCAGGTCTTCGGACTGAGAAGTCATACCCATCTGGGTAAAAGTTAACTATAGAGGCAACTTCCCATTAATTAATAACAGTGTTGTATCTCTTTTTTCCTTCATCACCGCTGCGCGTCAGTCTCGGACTTACACCGAGTTCCCTATTTACTCTTTACGACCATAGTCGCATTATCCTAAATGGATTGAAGGTATGTGTCTATGCGATGTGGAATCAAAAACTGGACATCTGCCCCACTTGCCCTACAATTTCGCCCCTGATGTTATTTTTTTACTGTTTTCTATGAATAGGGCCACACTAATGAATACTGAACACTATGAACTGCAACTTGCAGAAAAAGTAGAACGTCTGAAAACGATGATGGCCCCCTATACGGCAATGGAACCTGAGGTATTTACCTCACCAGAATCTCATTATCGTATGCGCGCAGAATTTCGAGTATGGCATGATGGTGATGACTTATTTCACATCATGTTTGATAAAGAGACTAAAGAGCGTGTGCGTATCGATCAATTTCCTGTAGCAAGCCAACTGATCAACAATATCATGGCTGAAATTTTGCCACTGATAAAAGAAAATGCGCTTTTACGCCATAAACTTTTCCAAATTGATTATCTCTCGACGCTGAGTAATAAATTAATTGTCTCTTTGCTTTACCATAAAAAACTCACTGAAGAGTGGATTGAAGCAGCCAAACAATTAAAAACAACGTTAATCAATAAAGGTTTTGATTTACAGCTTATCGGCCGCGCTTCAAAAACCAAAATCATGTTAGACAACGATTATGTTGATGAAATTTTGCCGGTGAATGGCAAAAATATGATTTATCGCCAAGTAGAAAATAGCTTTACTCAGCCAAACGCTCAAGTAAACATTAAAATGTTGGAATGGGCGATTGATGCCACTCAAGGGGCAACTGGCGATCTACTGGAGCTTTATTGTGGAAATGGCAACTTTTCACTGGCTTTAGCACAAAACTTTGAACGAGTCTTAGCCACTGAAATAGCCAAGCCATCGGTAGCAGCCGCGCAATATAATATTGCGGCAAACCAAATCGATAATGTACAAATTATTCGCATGTCAGCAGAAGACTTTACACAAGCAATGCGAGGAGTGCGTGAATTTAAAAGACTCGATGGCATTAACCTAGCAGATTACCAATGCAACACCATATTTGTTGACCCACCAAGAAGCGGGTTAGATGATAAAACCGTTCAGCTTGTGCAAGAATATGACAATATTCTCTATATTTCCTGTAATCCGGAAACCCTATGCGATAATTTGTCTGTCCTGAATGCGACCCATCAAATCAAAAAACTCGCTCTATTTGACCAATTCCCATATACCCATCATATGGAAAGTGGTGTGCTGCTGACACGCCGCTAAATCTTACTTGCCACCTGTTGTTTTTATTCATTAAGTCAGGTGGCAACCTTGCTATTTTTAATATACGCCGTAGCTAACTGGCGATTATTTTATTGCGAGTGGAAGATGAAAATTTGGTTAAGAAATTATTCGTGTTTTGCTCCCATAAAATACACAAACGCCGCAATGTTGGCATGCGGCGTTATTGGTTAGAGCGGTTTGGAAACGCGATTAAACTTCAGCTTCGTTTTCTTCTGCAAGCTCTTTTTGTTCTTGTTTACGTGCCTTCCAACTTGTGTACATCCACAACGCGAGCGCGACAATAATGATTGAAGGAATAAAACTCGAACCTACGTCAGGATGTTGTACTCGTAAGATAGCTGCATAAGCAAATAGCCCTAAGAAAAAGTTACCTACAACAAACTTAGGTAGACCGATAGGCATCGCATGATGCAAATAACGTTGATGTAAACAATAAATTGCGACGATTAAACTAATAACAGGGAAAATAGAAAACTCTACTAAGGAGTTAAACAGAGCAGAGAAAGTTCCGTGAGTTGATAAGCCAATCACTAATGCTAATAGTAACGTGCTTTTCTCATTGCGATTGAGTTCCGTCATTGATTCTCCTTATATTATTTAGTGAGATCGGGGTCAGTTTGATTTTGTTTTTCTTGTTCACGGCGATACCAGTAATACGCACCTTTTGCGATCATGCGTAACTGAAGTACAAGCCGTTCTTCCAGATGCCGCCTTTTTTCTTCATCGATATCAAGCGCTTCTGCACCCGCGCTAAACACGATGGTCACCATAGACTCTGCTTGTAGCTCTGTAAAATAGCGTGGCATATGGCTTTCTTGTTCAAGGTAATCTGCTAATTCAGCAATAAAATGTTGGATTTCCCGTGCAACTGCAGCACGAAACTCAGCAGAAGTACCAGAGCGCTCTCGCAATAATAACCTAAAGGCATTGGGGTTATTACCGATAAATTCCATAAAAGTTGAGATTGACGTTCGGATCACACTACCGCCCTTCGCGATACGCTGCCTTGCTTGTCGCATAAGCTGGCGTAACATCAAACCACTTTCATCAACCATAGTCAGCCCTAACTCATCAACGTCTTTGAAATGACGATAAAATGAAGTGGGTGCAATACCTGCCTCACGCGCAACTTCGCGTAAGCTAAGGCTTGTAAAACTACGTTCTGCACTTAATTGGCTAAATGCGGCTTCAATGAGCGAACGACGAGTTTTTTCTTTCTGTTTTGCTCTAACGCCAATATGATTGCTCACGGTGATCCTGATTTCTATGTCATTAAACAGCCATTAATATACCAAAATATGAAAACTTGGGTGTGACCACCTCTCTAGCATACCTCAAATTTACTAGGCTGTTTGAGGGAAAAAGCGATTAAGTGTACAGATTACCGCTTTTCAGAATTTCACTAAATCATTTTTCAATAGGTGAAGGCTTTTTATTCGTAGAACCGTGCTTAATTTCCCGTCATTTGGTTAGAGAACTCGCTAAGCAATAAAAAAGCTTTTTTGTGAATACGCTTCAAAATAAAAACATTAAATAAAGCCATTAATTAAAAGTACATGAGTAAAGCGGGTAAATAATCGGCGGATATGCTAACATCATGTTGTCATTTTGTTTTAGAGCAGGTCTTACCTCATGCAACACATCCATTTTGATGCAATTGTCATTGGTTCCGGGCCGGGTGGAGAAGGCGCCGCCATGGGACTGGTGAAGCAAGGAAAAAACGTCGCCGTCATAGAACGTTATGATAGTGTCGGCGGTGGCTGTACCCACTGGGGAACCATTCCCTCCAAAGCCCTCCGCCATGCAGTTAGCCGAATTATCGAATTTAACCAAAATCCACTCTACAGCGATAATTCTCGCTCCTTACGCTCCTCTTTCTCTGAAATCCTCAAGCATGCTGAAAGCGTGATCAGTCAACAAACGCGTATGCGCCAAGGTTTTTATGAGCGTAATGGCTGCCAAATGTTCTCTGGTGAAGCCACTTTTATTGATGAACGCCATGTGAGTGTTCGCTATTCCGACGGTAGTTGCGATGTTCTCAGTGCAGATAATATCGTAATTGCGACAGGGTCGCGTCCTTATTGCCCATCCGATGTCGATTTTAACCACTCTCGTATTTACAACAGTGATACCATCCTAAATCTAACCCATGAACCACGCCACGTGATTATTTATGGTGCAGGGGTGATTGGTTGTGAATATGCGTCTATCTTTCGCGGGTTAGGTGTCAAAGTTGATTTAATCAACACACGCGATCACTTACTTGCCTTTTTAGATCAAGAAATGTCAGATGCACTTTCTTATCACTTCTGGAATAGCGGTATCGTTATTCGTCATAATGAAGAGTATGAAAAAATTGAAGGTGTTCCTGATGGCGTGATTGTCCATCTTAAATCAGGTAAAAAAGTCAAAGCAGACTGTTTACTGTATGCGAATGGTCGCACGGGGAATACGGATAAGTTAGGTTTAGCGAATGTGGGTATTGAAGCAGATAACCGTGGCTTGATTAAAGTCGATAGCGCTTACCGCACTTCTAATGAACATATTTATGCTGTTGGTGATGTTATTGGCTATCCAAGCCTTGCATCTGCTGCCTATGACCAAGGTCGTATTGCCGCTCGAGCTATAGCAGAAGACTTAGGTAATGCACACTTAGTTGAAGATATTCCTACCGGCATCTATACCATCCCTGAAATTAGTTCTGTTGGTAAAACAGAGCAAGAATTGACAGCGATGAAGATCCCCTATGAAGTCGGACGCGCTCAATTTAAACATTTAGCACGCGCCCAAATTGCAGGTATGAACGTGGGCAGTCTGAAGATCTTATTCCACCGTGAAACATTGCAAATTTTAGGCATCCACTGTTTCGGGGAAAGAGCCGCTGAAATTATTCATATCGGTCAGGCTATTATGGAACAGAAAGGGGAAGGAAATACCATCGAGTATTTTGTGAATACGACCTTCAACTATCCTACGATGGCAGAAGCATTCCGCGTTGCCGCATTAAATGGCTTAAACCGCCTGTTTTAAGCTATTAAGTGATTGCCGAACCTAATACGGCAATCACTTCTCTAGCCACACCCTACTTATTAGCGCGCTTTATTACTGTAATAGCTACTCATCAAATTATAAATAGCCTCAGCAAGCTGTTCATAGCGACCACGTAACGGTGAGCCTGGGCGATAAACTAATACTACTGTACGTTTCGGCTCTGGATGAATACAGTTCAGATAACAAATACCATCACGGCAGGATTCATGAGGCACGGCCAAATCAGGCAATAATGTAATTCCACTTCCTGCTGCCACCATATTTCTCAGCGTTTCTAGGCTTGTTGCTCGGAAATGTGTATCTTCTTTAGCCCCCGCTTGAAAACAAAAGCCCATCGCTTGGTCACGTAAGCAGTGGCCATCTTCCAACATTAATAATTTCTCGCCAGATAGCTCATTCATCTCGATAGTGTCACGCCCCTGCCATGAGTGACCTTCATAGATGGCGAGCTTCATTGGCTCTTCAAACAAGGGTACAACAATAAAAGGATCTGTTTCTTTCACTTGCGCCAAAATAGCACAATCTAATTTACCGCTATCCAACTGAGCCAACAGTTGCTGTGTCTGTTCTTCATGTAGGTAAATTTCAAGTTTAGGGAAGAGCTTGTGCAATTCAGGAATGATAAGGGGCAAAAGATAAGGCGCGATCGTTGGGATCAACCCTATATGTAAAGGGCCAGACATGCTTTCCCCCTGTAGAGCCGCCATTTCCTGTAAGACTTTAATTTCGCGTAAAATCGTCCTTGCTTGTTCAACAAGTAGCAATCCTTGTTGAGTAAATAAAACCTTGCGGCTAGTCCTTTCTAGTAACATAACCCCAAGTTCTTCTTCTAGCTTACGTATTTGGCCACTCAATGTTGGTTGACTCACATGACAAGAGTCTGCTGCACGACGAAAATGCTTATGCTCAGCTAATGCCACTAAATATTCCAGATCGCGAATGTTCATTTTGTCGCCCTTCTTAATATAAACTGCCAATCAGTATACCAGATATCTAATGCTTTTAACTATCAATTAGAATTGACATGTTCAATAATTCTTCATCATTTGCAACGTGACATTTTGTCTCGCTCACTCAATTTATATCAAAATGTAAATTTACGTTACTAATTATGAATTAAAAAAATAGGGATAAAATAATATAATTAATTGAAATAATTATTATTTTTTATATTTTGCATGAAATAAAATTTCACCCTAAATGCAAAAAATAGAAACAATTATTCATCATATAGCAACACATTATTTACATTATTGTTTTTGATTTAGTTACTCAGGCTACGCTCAAAAAAACACCACAAGTGATAAAATATCAAACCAAATTATTAAAAATAAATGAAATTTAACTCCGCAAAAACATCATCAAAGTAATTACTTCCAATATTTTACGCCAATATTTTGCAACATATTATTAACCTAAAAGGACTTTAAATTTATCAAATAGAGCTATATTTATGTAAACAAGAAGGAGAAAAATAGAGACACAAAAGGAAAAGGAAGGTTGACGTTAATGGAATAGTGATTTTCTTGAATGCTGAACACCTGATGTGGGTATAGCTAAAGGAGAAACGCTATGAAAAGCATACAACGTACCTTGAGCCATCAACTAAACCCACTCACATTCATTTATCGAGTGAGTAGATTTCAAACGCCTTGCTCACGACAGAATTACTCGATAAACAACGCATTCATCGTTTTGGGCAACGATTATCTGCCCTAATGATATCTCTCTTAGTCACAAATAGAAAAGCAAACCAAGTTCGATGATTGATGCTATCACTTTCATGATGAGATACACCGCTATGCTAAGAACATGACATCATGCAAAACAAGATAGTGTAAGTATGCAGGCCAACACCGACACATAAACCGTTTAATACAAAAAAGTAGGCCAATTTCATTTTAGTCAGTCAATTTTTATCGAATAGGTATAACGCTATCGTTATATAAAGAAGCTTCATCTAAAAATTAAAAACAAAACAATTAATCGCAATATGCGTATTTCAATCTGTCACCGTTTGATTACAGTGAAAACAGAATAAATCGTAGATAGCGTAATTTAATAATTCACTTACTCGATGAAATATTTAGATACATTATGTTTATTTTTATCATTGTTTTATTAATTTCCATTAAAAAATAAATAAAAAATCATTGCAATTTACTTTATATTTTTAATTAAAAAGACAACCAAAATCGCCTCTACATCAACAGATAAAACCATCAAAAAGGAGACAAAAAGAAGCATATAAATCCAAATACCTACAATGAGTCATTATACACAGAATTAAACTCTAATTATCTTAATTGGTAGGGAATGCGTACAATCAATATTATTAATCAATTTCAAATATATTTACTCACATTTGCTTTTTAAAATTAACACCCAAAGCAAACTTTAATCTATATAATTCGCTTCATCCAAACTTGTGGAAACAATATAAGCGAATTAAGTTACTTAAATATATATCGAGGACTAATACCATGATTAAGAATACAATCAAAACAGCGTTATCTTTTGCTCTGATCGCAACTGCTTTATTTACAACTAACGTTCAAGCAAAAACTAATAGCACAACAATTACATTTAAAGCAATGATTGTATATCCTCCTTGCAACTATTCTTTTAATAACAACAATGCTCAATTAAATTGTTATAATAGTGAAGAGAATAAAGTAAAAACATCAAGTTTTAATTATACAAAGCAATCACCATCTAGCGAATGGAAGAAAACTGAAGACAACCGCAGCATTTATCAATTTAATTGGACTAATAAAGAAAAAGGCTTAGCTATGGTTTCAGTTAAATACCTCTAATATAGTAAAAGGCAATCAAAAACAGTTAGTTATAAACCATAATTCAGCAATAGGTTTTAAGTATGAAAGCGTTACACTTAAATCTGAAAAGAGTCTTATTTGCTCATTAATGGTATTATTACTCGCCCTGCATTCAGCGTTGCTGATACAGGTTCAATAAAATAAGCATACATTAGAGTGACTGTTCTGACAGGCTCTATCCTGTACGAATGGCTCTTGAAATCGATAGTTAATATTTAATTGCTTAAATGACAAAGCAAATATGACCCAAGAAAGATGAGATCTTAAGGAACAATGAGATTCTAAAAATTGGGAAATAATTAACGATGGTCTAGGAGCTTATATTTATAACTGGATTGGCGAAAGGATACTGTTAGGCCTTTTAACAATTAACTATATTTAAGTATTAAACTTTTAATCGCATGTACGGGGTAGTTATCTACCCCGCCATTTTATCCCACTTTAAACACTATCTTGCAAATTCAATGAGTTAAATCCCTAAACGTGCTTTAGCCTCCGTAATTGCCTTAGCGACTTGTTCCTTTGAAACTCCGCCTTTTGCTAAACGCTTATCTAGACAAGATTGCAATGAGAGGATCTGATACACATCGAGTTGGATAGTATCACTGAATTTTTGCAAATCACTTAATGCCATCTCTTCCAATGCTTTCCCTTGGCTAATCGCAGCAACCACCGCCTCGCCGACAATATGGTGAGCTTCACGGAAAGGAACGCCTTTAGCAACAAGGTAATCCGCCAGCTCAGTAGCATTGGCATAGCCTTGTTTTGCGGCTTCTTCACAACGATTTCGACGAATTTGAATACCATCAAGCACCAGAGCCGCCATATGGAGACAGTCTAACCAAGTATCAAGAGCGTCGAACAACCCTTCTTTGTCCTCTTGCATATCTTTATTGTAGGCTAGCGGTAATCCTTTTAAGGTCATCATCATTCCTGTTAATGCCCCTTGTACACGACCACACTTACCACGGATCAACTCAAGTGCATCAGGATTTTTCTTTTGTGGCATTAATGAAGAGCCTGAAGTGACTTTATCTGAAAGTTCAACAAACCCCGCCTCACCACTGTTAAAGAAAATAAGATCCTCTGCAAAACGGGATAAATGCACCATACCAATACTTGCATCGGATAATAATTCGAGAACATGATCCCTATCTGAAACTGTATCAAGGCTATTACGCGTTGCCGATGAGAAACCTAGCCACGATGCCAGTTGCTCACGGTCGATATCATAAGCAGTTCCCGCTAAAGCCCCACAACCTAGCGGACTAACATCTAAACGTTTTAATGTATCTTTTAGACGACTTTCATCACGCGCTAACATTTCACTATACGCTAAACACCAATGAGCAAAAGTCACTGGTTGTGCACGTTGCAAGTGGGTATAACCGGGCATGACCGCATCTTGGTTATTTTCCGCGGTGATCACTAACGCTTTTTGCAGTTCTACCACAGCTTCTAACAATAGCGCGACTTGATCTTTACACCATAATTTTAAATCGGTGGCAACTTGGTCGTTACGACTACGTCCAGTGTGCAGTTTTTTACCTAAATCACCTACTTTATCAATCAGTTTACCTTCAACCCAGCTATGAATATCCTCAGCATCGCTCTGTAAAATGCGCTCAGGATCATCTTGAACCTCTTTTAATAAGGCATTTAGCGCTTGCTCAAGAGATTGCTGCTCCGCCTCTGATAGCACCCCAACAGTGACCAACGCTTTTGACCATGCAACCGAACCAATAATGTCTTGCTGCGCTAAGCGATAATCGAAACGCAATGAATCATTAAATTGTTTAAACCGCTGATCGGCTTCTTGACTAAAACGTCCACCCCAAAGTGCCATAACTGATCCCTATCTGATTGATAAAATAAATGTGATACCCGACAGCAAATAGCTGTCGGGAAGTGTACATCAATAAAACTATTTCGCTTTGTTCTGCCCTTTTAGCGCACGAATACGCGACGAAAGAGAATACAAACGGATAAAGCCACCAGCATGGCTGTGATCATAAACTTCATCTTCACCAAATGTTGCGAACTCTTCAGAATATAAGCTGTTATCTGCTTTTTTCTGGATAGCAGTTACTTGGCCTTTATACAATTTCAGAACCACTTCACCAGTAACGTCTTGCGCTAAAGATTCTGCTGCTGCTTGCAGTGAATGACGCAAAGGCGCAAACCAACGACCATCATAAACCACGTAGGACATTTCTAAGCCTAGTTGCTCACGCCATTTAAAGCTGTCGCGATCGAGAACGAGTTGCTCAATGCCACGTAAAGCAGCCATCATGATGGTGCCTCCTGGGGTTTCGTAACAGCCACGAGACTTCATACCAACTAAACGGTTTTCAACAATATCAATACGGCCGACGCCATGTTTAGCACCGAGGACGTTTAAAGCTTCAAGACATCCCAGCGGAGATAATGTTTGGCCGTTAACAGAAACCACTTCCCCTTGTTTCACACCGACAGTCACTAGCTCTGCTTCATCTGGTGCATCTTTCGGATCGACCGTCCAGACCCAGCAATCTTGGTTTGCCGCATTCCATGTGCTTTCTAATACGCCGCCTTCGGTAGAAATATGCCATGCGTTTTCATCACGACTATAAATTTTTTCTAAACTGGCTGTCGTTGGGATATGACGCTCTTTCAGGTAATCCAATAGGGCTTCACGCGAACGCAAATCCCACTCACGCCATGGCGCAACAACTTTTAGCTGTGGCGCAAGTGCGCTATAAGTGCTTTCAAAACGCACTTGGTCATTTCCTTTACCTGTTGCGCCATGCGCTACCGCGTCGGCACCAACTTTCAGAGCCAGTTCAACCTGTGCCTTAGCAATAATAGGACGTGCCATTGAAGTCCCTAACAGGTAGCTTCCCTCATAGAGCGCGCCAGTTTTCAATACTGGGTAGATATACTCTTTGACAAACTCTTCACGTAGATCGACCACATGGCATTCCGATGCACCTGATTGCAATGCTTTTTGCTCAACGCCAACGAGATCTTCTCTGTCTTGTCCTACATCGGCAACGAAAGCAACCACTTCGCAATCATCATAGTTTTCTTTTAACCATGGAATAATTGCCGATGTATCTAGACCACCTGAATATGCTAATACAATTTTTTTAATGCCCTTTTTCATAACTTACCTATCCCGATTCCGCTCAATTAAAAAGTTT
The DNA here is from genome assembly GCF_028482435.1 of Providencia sp. PROV119. Classification (NCBI taxonomy): domain Bacteria; kingdom Pseudomonadati; phylum Pseudomonadota; class Gammaproteobacteria; order Enterobacterales; family Morganellaceae; genus Providencia; species Providencia sp. PROV119. Next base: position 21,243 of record NZ_JAMPQL010000035.1, on the reverse strand, counting down.
TCATTCATTCTTGGTGGTCGCGCCAACCAAACGCATCCGCTTTAGGATGCTAAAATCCGTGTGCCAATAGCAGTACCGTTAAATAGAGCTGGTAGTTGCTCTGCATGACGCCAACTGGCGATATCGACAGGACGTTGCAATGTTTTGGCTGCCTCTAATGCGGCATTAACTTTTACGATCATGCCGTCCGTGATAATGCCTTGCTCAATTAACTTCTGTGCTTTTTCCGTTGTCATTTCATTAATTTTTTGACCCTTACCATCAAGGATGCCACTGACATCTGATAGCAATACGAGATCCGCATTTAACGCTTGTGCGATGGCTGTTGCGGCTTGGTCGGCATTAACATTCATCAATAACCCTTCTTCGGTCACGCCGATGGAACTAATGATTGGTAAATAGCCTGCACCGAGTAAAAGCTGTAATAATTTAGCGTCACCCGGCTTTGCATCGCCGACATGCCCAAGTTCGTCATTTAATTGAGTGACGACAGCACTTTGCCCATCCCCCAAAGATAACCCAACTGCTTGTAACTGATATTTCGTTGCCCACGCCAACAATGTTTTATTGGCGGTGCCAGCCAACGCGCCTGTGATAATGTCTATCTGATCAGCAGGCGTCACACGCAATCCTTGCTTTTTAACCACCGGTAGTTGCAGCTTTTGCATTAGCTCATCCACCAAGCAACCACCACCATGCACGATCACTAAAGGTCGTTGATGAGATTGACGATAGGTTTGTAATGCATTAAACAATCTTTCAAGCGCTTCTTCGCTATCGAGTAATACACCGCCCAATTTAATCACTAATGGTTGCATGGGGTTTATCCTTAAATAAGTTCGTTGGCACTAAAATAGTGATTGCGTTTCATTGAAACCGAAACGAATATTCATGCACTGCACAGCTTGCGCGGCAGCCCCTTTTAATAGGTTATCTTCTGTTCCGACTAAGATCAGGTGCTCACCTTTTAACACAAAGCCGATATCACAAAACGGTGTGCCTACCACTGATTTCAGGGCAGGAACACCTTTTTCATACAAACGGACTAATGGCTTATTTTGATAAGCATCTTTGAATACTTGACGAATTTGTTCGTCTGTCACTCCGCGATTCACTTTGCAGGTAATGGTGGCCAAAATACCGCGTGAAAAATTCCCCAAGTGCGGAGTAAAAATAACTTCACGACCTAAATGGATTGCAATTTCGGGTTGATGGCGATGCGTGAAGATGCCATAGGGTTGTAAACTCACTTCACAAAAACTGTTGGTCATTGACGCCTTACGACCTGCCCCAGAAACACCACTCGTCGCATTAATCACTGGCCACATATGGTCATCGAGTAACTTGGCGTCGATCAGTGGTTTTAGTGCTAATTGAGAAACCGTTGGATAACACCCCGGCACGGCAATTAACTGTGCTTGACGAATTTTATCGGCTTGCCACTCAGCTAAACCGTAAACTGCTTGATTTAACCACTGACTGTTTGTATGTTCGAAACCATAATATTTCGGATAGAACGCGGCATCTTGAACACGATAAGCCCCAGACAGATCAAATACGACACACCCTGCTTCTAGGAACTGAGGCGCAATGTCATGGCTAACTTCGTGAGCGGTTGCAAGAAAGACAACATCAATACCTTGTGCCGCGGCTGCAACATCGGTTAATGGCAACACGGGCATATCGATAATGCCTTTATACTGGGGATGCAACTCAGAGAAGCACTTACCTGCATCAGCACTTTGCGCTGAAACCATCAATCCCTGAAGGTTTATTTCAGGATGACGCTGCAGATAGGCTGCCAATTCCGCTCCAGTATAACCACTGGCCCCGATAATGAGTGTGTTCAACATAGATTTCTACCTTGTGCTCGTGACCCAAACAGTTTAATGTGTATTTTTATTCAAATAAAGTGCATGAATATTGATACTATTATGGATAAAGGCTGTCAACAGTGAATATTAAATTACCTGCATTTATTGAGATTTATCGCCAATTAATTGCCACTCCTTCTATCAGTGCTACTGATGCGCAACTCGATCAGAGTAATAAAGCCTTAGTAGAATTACTGGGTGGATGGCTGGAAACCCTCGGATTTACGGTCAATATTCAACCTGTACCGGATACCCGTGATAAATACAACCTACTTGCCTCAATAGGGGAAGGAAATGGCGGTCTAATGCTGTGTGGGCATACCGATACAGTTCCTTTTGATGAAGGGCGTTGGAGTAAAAACCCTTTTGCGCTATCAGAGCATGACGGCAAGTTATACGGTCTCGGCACTGCCGACATGAAAGGTTTTTTCGCTTTCATTGTCGATGCCTTACGTGACATTGATACCCGTAAATTAACTCGCCCATTGCATATACTTGCAACCGCAGATGAAGAAACCTCAATGGCAGGCGCGCGTTACTTTGCAGCCAGTACGCAACTTCGTCCTGATTTTGCCATTATTGGGGAGCCGACCTCATTACAACCGATACGTGCGCACAAAGGGCATATTTCGAATGCCATCCGTATTACGGGGCAATCAGGTCATTCAAGCGCCCCAGAAAGAGGCGTGAATGCTATCGAATTAATGCATGAGTCTATTTCACATCTGATGACGCTACGTAATACATTGAAAGAGCGTTATAACAATCCTGCTTTTGTGATCCCTTACCCGACGATGAATTTTGGTCATATTCATGGGGGTGATGCGGCTAACCGTATTTGTGGATGCTGTGAATTACATATGGATATTCGTCCATTGCCGGGGCTGACCTTGCAAGATTTGGATGAGCTATTAAATGAGACGTTGGAGCCTGTAAAAGCAAGATGGCCAGGACGCTTAGCAATTGAGTCTCTCCATCCCCCTATTCCTGGGTATGAGTGCCCAACGGATCATAAAATGGTGGCTGTGATTGAACAGTTACTGGGTCAGAAAGCTGAGACGGTCAACTATTGCACTGAAGCGCCGTTTATTCAGGCGCTATGTCCGACACTTGTGCTCGGCCCTGGCTCGATTGAGCAAGCGCATCAACCTGATGAGTTTATCGATATGAAATTTATTGAACCGACTCGCCAACTGCTCAGCCAACTGATCGAACATTTCTGCCTGACTGAATAAAAATGTGTTGCGCGCAATAACTTCGGGTTATTGCGCCATTTGTTAACATGAATTTTTTTCCAGTTACGACTGAAAAACCCTCACAACACTATTTCATTTAAGTGTTGACTCTGCATGAATATCCGGTAATCTTTGTTTAGACGTCTAAACGTATAGACACTTAAATGGATATAATAAACTATCGATACCATAATGGTTTCGCTATATACAAAGTCATGAGGTCAGGGTATGAGTTTCTTTCACGCAAATCAGCGCGAAGCGCTAAATCAAAATTTAGCTGAATTAGATGGACAAATTAATGTCTCTTTTGAATTTTTTCCGCCGCGCACTGAAGAGATGGAACAGACCCTTTGGAAATCTATTGATAGGTTGAAAAACCTCAAACCAAAATTTGTCTCTGTTACTTATGGCGCAAACTCAGGTGAGCGTGATAGAACCCATAGCATTATTAAAGATATCAAAGAAAAAACAGGGTTAATCGCTGCGCCTCATTTAACCTGTATCGATGCAACACGCGATGAACTCAGAGAAATTGCACGTGATTATTGGAACAGCGGTATCCGCCAAATTGTTGCATTACGCGGTGATCTTCCCGATAACAGCCGTAAGCCAGATATGTATGCAGCCGATCTCGTTGAGCTGCTCAAAGCAGAGGCAGATTTTGATATCTCCGTAGCGGCTTATCCCGAAGTGCACCCTGAGGCCAAAAGTGCACAGGCTGACTTAATTAGTTTGAAAAAGAAAATTGATGCAGGGGCCAACCGTGCGATTACGCAATTTTTCTTTGATGTAGAAAGTTATTTGCGTTTTCGTGACCGCTGCGTCGCAACAGGTATTGATGTTGAAATTGTCCCCGGTATTTTACCTGTTTCAAATTTCCGCCAACTTGAGCGGTTTGCCAAACTAACCAATGTACGAATTCCATCATGGATGAGTAGAATGTACGAAGGCCTTGATAATGACCCTGAAAGCCGTAATTTGGTGGGTGCTTCAATCGCCATGGATATGGTGAAAATTTTAAGCCGTGAAGGGGTGAAAGATTTTCACTTTTACACCTTAAACCGTTCTGAACTCACATATGCGATTTGCCACACGCTTGGTGTAAGGCCATAGCCTCTATCTCCAAATAGTATGAAGGCCGCACTTTGCGACCTTCATACATCTTGTTTTATTACCAACTCCCTGACGCACCGCCACCGCCACTGGATCCACCACCACCTCCGCTGGAGCTATCACTTGATGAACTCGATGAACTCGATGAACTCGAAAAGTCTGATGAGCTAAAAGAAGAAGAGGGTAAATAATAGTAACGGCAAATATCATGCCATTCCCGTCGTTGTTGTCGGTAAGTAGGCGAAATGGTATGGATCACAAGAAACAGTATTGGAGTAGCAAACATGCTCCCTACCACAAAAAATAGCGCCACAAACAGAAATAAAATAGAGCTAAAGTCTCCTTCTAGCCATATCGCCAATAACATGAGTGCTAAATAATAGAGTATCGTCATCAACAAGGTACTAAATAACGAAGGAAAGTAGTATTTATATTGATAATACTTTTTCAGCTTGGCTAACTGTTTCTGTTTCTTTGCCCGTTTGGATTTACTCGCATACTCTATGCTATAAATTTCTTTTTCAAGATATAGCCGACGCTTTTTAGTACCATAAAATAACATCGTAAAATAAGCTGCGATAAATGATATAAAATAGATAAGCTTATAATGTTCTACACTCTTTGGTAGCACAATTCCATTATGCACTTCCCCCATTTGATAGTCTGGTGCCTCATTCATCACATTAATCGCACGAGATACGCCATTTTGGATCCCAGCGTAATACTGGTTGTCTTTAAAATCAGGTATCATACTTTGACGAATGATACGCCCAGCAATCGCATCGGTCATGACCCCTTCATAACCATACCCAACTTCAAAGCGCATATTGTGATCGTCTATCGATACAACCAACAATACACCATTATTTTTGCCTTTTTGGCCTAACCCCCAACGATTAAACGCGCGTAATGAAAATTGTTCTATTGTTTCATTACCTGTAGTTGGAACAATATAAACAACAAATTGTGTGCCATCACCACGCTGCTTTTCAAAATTTAATAACTGGCTATTTAAAGTGTGGTATTGCGACTCACTTAATAGGCCTGCACGGTCGAGCACCCTATCACTACCCAATGCAGGGAGTTGGATTCGCTGCGTAGCCCAGCTTCCACTGCTAAATACACAGAACAATAATAGCCAGATCACATGCCGATATTTCAATTAAAATCCACCGTAGGTACTGTTTTTATCGCCTGTTCGTTATCTGCTTTAAAATTCGCTTTTGCAGAATACCCAAAATAACTTGCAATCAAGTTGCTAGGAAACTTTCTGATTTGTGTATTGTATTGACGAACGGCTTCAATATAACGACCCCTTGCAACGGTAATGCGATTTTCAGCGCCTTCCAGTTGCGTCATTAAATCTTGATATAATGGGCTGGCTTTAAGATCAGGATAACTTTCCGATATGGCTAATAAACGGGATAATGATTGCCCTAATTGTGCTTGTGCTTTTTGATACTCCGCTAAAATAGCCGGATCTGATAATGCACTTGCATCCACTTTAATTTGCCCCACTTCCGTCCTTAATTTCACAACTTCCATGAGAACTTTATTTTCATAACCAGAGTAACCTTTTACCGTATTGACTAAATTCGGAATAAGATCAGCACGACGTTGATATTGGTTAATCACTTCGGATGCGGCAGCGTCAACAACCTCATCATTTTGCTGAATACTATTGTAGTTGGTAACGACAATGACCGAAATAATAATGATAAGAGCTAAAATGGAGATAATCAGTTTACGCATTGTGATGACACTCTATCCTTCGTATATCCATTGTTGAGCACAACAGAAATAAATTGAATCTGACCTACATTCATCATTCCATTAATTCATCGATAGAAAGTGAATAGTTTGATATATGAGCGAGCTAGCTCTATTTAGTACAGAACTAATCCCTATTTTAGCAACTTAACATAAATATTGATAAAATTCTTGCCGTCGATTTAAATAAGATAAGCGATATCACGCGGTAAAACGAAATACAGAAAAATGTGTCGGACGCTGTCAATTATTCGTCAATAGATAAATAAAAAAGAAGGCCCCATTTCAACTTGGCAGCCTTCTTACTGTTGTCGTACGTGATGTGATATTGCACATTTTATCGGCCAAACCAGCGCATTGATCTGGCCAAAATATTATCTTCTAGCCGGTATTACGCATCCCCGCTGCAACACCTGCAATCGTCACCATCAACGCTTGCTCAACGCGAGGATCCGGATGCTCTTGCTGGCGAGAACGGTGTAGTAGCTCGGCCTGTAAAACGTTTAACGGGTCCGTATAAACATTACGTAAAGCAATTGACTCCGCAATCCAAGGTAAGTCAGCCATTAAGGCTTCATCTTTGGACACCGCCAGCACACTCTTAATATCTTCAGAGAGCTGCTCACGTAATTTCACACCCAGAGGCCAAAGGCGCTCCTCCACTAAACGGTGATCATAATATTCAGCCAGCCACAAGTCAGCCTTCGCATAAACCATTTCCAGCATGGCGATACGGGTATTAAAGAACGGCCATTGTTGCCACATTTCATCTAATATGGCTTGTTTGCCTTCTTTCTCAATCACATATTTTAACGCTGCTCCCGCCCCTAACCAAGCAGGCAACATGAGGCGATTTTGTGTCCATGCAAAAATCCATGGGATCGCACGTAATGTCTCAACGCCCCCCGTTGGACGGCGTTTTGCCGGACGAGACCCCAACGGCAACTTGCCTAATTCTAGCTCTGGTGTTGCAGCGCGGAAGTAAGGTACAAAATCAGGCTGCTCACGAACATAATCACGGTACATCGCACAAGAAACGTCAGAGAGGGTATCCATCACTGATTTCCACTCTTGTTTTGGCTCCGGTGGCGGCAGTAAATTAGCTTCTAAAATCGCGCTTGCATACAGCGCAAGGCTGCTAATCGCCACTTGTGGTAGACCAAACTTAAAGCGGATCATTTCACCTTGTTCAGTCACTCGTAATCCCCCTTTCAGGCTGCCTGGCGGTTGTGACAAGAGTGCTGAATGAGCGGGCGCACCACCACGGCCAATAGTGCCTCCACGTCCATGGAACAAGGTTAAAGTGACCCCTTCTTTGTCGCACAACTTAATCAGCGCATCTTGTGCACGATATTGCGCCCATGATGCCGCCATCACCCCAGCATCTTTTGCCGAATCAGAGTAGCCAATCATGACCATTTGGCGGTCATCAATCAGCTCACGATACCACTCAATGCTCAAGAGTTTTTGCATAACACTTTCAGCATTATTCAAATCTTCAAGTGTTTCAAACAGAGGTGCGACAGGCAGGCGAACGGATGCCCCCGCCTCTTTGAGGAGCAATTTAACGGCCAGAACATCGGAAGGAACTTTCGCCATCGAAATGACGTAAGCTGCGATGGAGTCATTTTTCGATTCTGCGATCACGCGGCAAGTTTCAAATACTTCTGCCGTTTCAGGGCTTGGTTGCCAATGACGAGGGATCAACGGCCGACGAGATTGTAATTCAGACAGTAAAAAGGCTTGTTTTTCCTCTTCACTCCAAGCTGCATAATCCCCTAACCCAAGATATTGCGTTAATTCAGCAAGCGCTTCTGTATGGCGAGTACTTTCTTGGCGAACGTCAATGCGAACGAGTTGCAAGCCAAAACTCCGTATACGACGTAACGTATCGAGTAACTGCCCATTAGCAATAATGCTCATACCACAGGCCATTAACGATTGATAACAGGCATATAGTGGATCCCACAATTGGGCATTGTCGGTCAGTAAATCGGCTGGTGGTAGTGCTTGTTCGCCTTTTACCTTGCGTTCTAAATACTCTAATGTGGAAAAGAGTTGGCTACGCAAATTTTTTGCAATTTGCCGGTAAGGTTCATCTACCTCATCTCCCCCAGCGAGCGCCCGTAACTCAGGTGTCGCTTCGGTCATGGACAGTTCAGAAACCAACACTTGGATATCTTTTAAAAAGAGATCTGCGGCTTTCCAACGGCTAAGTAGTAATACATGGCGAGTCACTTCCGCAGTCACATTCGGGTTACCGTCGCGGTCTCCTCCCATCCAAGAAGTAAAACGAATTGGGTTTGCTTCGACGGGCAGTTCAGCACCAATTGAGTCTTCTAATTGCTCATTAAATTCACGTAGGAAAGCCGGAACCGCTTCCCAAAGTGAGTTTTCAACTACGGCGAAACCCCATTTGGCTTCATCAATTGGCGTTGGACGTATTTTACGGATTTCGTCAGTGTGCCACGACTGAGCGACCAACTGGCGTAAACGACGCATGATATTGTTGCGTTCGTAATCAGCCAGATCATCATGATCGAGTTGTGATAAGCAGGTATTCACTTCAACCAATTTATGGATCAAGGTGCGGCGTGCGATTTCAGTAGGATGGGCCGTTAGCACCAATTCGATCGACAGTTGGTTAACCGCTTGACGAAGATCACTATCGGTAAAGTTTTTCTCTTTTAAACGACTAAACAGCTTTTTAAGTGCCACAGGGTTACTCGCTGCTTCACCATGTGGCGAAATGCTATGATATTGTTCGGCAACGTTTGTCAGGTTCAAAAATTGGTTAAATGCTCTTGCAACCGGTAATAGTTCATCATTAGATAGGTTTTGCAGTGTCATCAACAGCTTTTGGCGTTGTACTTCATTGCCTGCACGCGATGATTTTGACAACTTACGAATTGATTCGACTTTATCGAGGATATCCTCACCTAATGCTTCCTTGATTGTGTCGCCAAGTAGCTTACCCAGCATACTGACATTACTGCGCATTGCGGAATATTGCTGATTCATGAGACTCCTGACCTTGTGCTTTTGGCAGAATGCTACCCCGACCTAAGTTTGCTGACGGTTAACAAACTGCGACCTAATTTCCTGTAATTAAATTTCAACCAACTGCGATAGAATTATTGTTTTGTGATGCAGTCGCCAAATTTTACCCTTGCCTCTATATAGATATCAGAAAAAAAGCGCTTTGGGGGATTTTTCTGAAATTTAATTACACCCTCATTCTTATTAGTTTTTCTTATTTAAGTCTTGTTTTAGCGCAATATATTGTCGATTCAGCACTTTTAAGACATGAATCTTGCTTAAGATTTAAATCATCAGAACAAAAAGGCAAAAAATAAAGAGGAAAAAATTAAGCGGTAGATAGGCACCGTCGCCGATGCCTATCTTTAAACGAAATTAAAGTAGTTGTGAAAGGCGATTAAGGTCGGATTGGATCGCCCCCGCGGTAACATCACGACCAGCGCCGGGCCCCCGTATGACTAATGGATTATCACGATACCAACGACTTTCAATAGCAAACACATTATCACCCGGCAGCAGCGATGACAGTGGATGATCAGGCTTAACTGCCTCTACACCAACCCGAGCACGCCCTTTTACCGCATCAAACCGTGCAACATAACGCAACACCATTCCCATTTCTTGAGCCGCTTCTAAACGTTGCTGCATCTGCTCATTGATAACTGCACTATTTTCAAAGAACTCATCCAAAGAGCCAGACTCTGCTTGGGCAGGTACTAATGATTCAACACGCACATCACTCGGCTCAATTTCATAACCTGCTTCACGCGCTAAGATGATCAATTTACGCATCACATCTTGCCCTGAAAGGTCAATGCGGGGATCTGGCTCCGTCAAACCTTGCTGCCATGCTTGTTCCACTAATTCACTAAACGGCACTGAGCCATCGAATTGTAAAAACAGCCACGATAACGTCCCTGAGAAAATACCACTTATCGCTAAGATGGCATCACCACTCTCTTTCAGGTCACGTACCGTATAGTTAATAGGTAACCCAGCCCCAACTGTCGCGTTATATAACCAATGGCGGCCAGTTTTCGTAAAAGCATCACGTATTTGACGATATTGTTGGGTTTGTGCGGCTCCCGCAATTTTGTTCGCACTGATGACATGGAACCCATAGCTGGCAAAATCCACATAGCTTTCAGCAAGAGATTCGCTCGCGGTCACATCAAGCACGACTAGATCATCATATGGATGGGCGCGCATCCATAAAAATAGATTATCATCTTCATGCTCGACAGCTTCATCATCAAAGAAAGCGAGTGCTCGGCTTGGATCAATGCCTTGATAATTCAGTAAACTACGGCGGCTATCGACTACCCCTGCTAGGACAAAATCAAAATCACTGCGTGCCGAGATATTTGGTTGCTCGGCAGCAAAAAGCTCCAACCAACGCGCACCAATATTGCCCTTCCCAAACAAGACTAAGCCAATGCGTTTTTCAGCACGGAAGAGGCTTTGGTGCATACCTTGAATTAAAGGGTCGGTCTGGTTTGAACGCAATACTGCGACGAGGCTGATCCCCTCTTCTGAGTGCCAAACAAACTCGACAGGTTGATCTTTTAACTCCTCATAGAAACGATGGCTATGCAGTGGGTTCTTGCACACCCCAGCCCCCACCAATGCAACTAATGAAAAACCTTCACGAAGTGATAAGGTGCCCGGTAACCCAGCTTCTTCTAAAACATTCAGTGCACTTTCAACCACTTCAGAGGTATAGCAGAACTGTAATAAGTTTCTATCTGAGTGGATGCCATGCGCCAGTGGCCGTAACTGAGTACGTTTTAATAATAAGTCGATATCTTTATATATCTGATTAAAATCGCGCCCCTGTGCCAGCCTTAACTCAATTAGGCAAACATCATCATGGCTAGTGACTATTTTAGCACCTGTTCCTGAAGCCAAAACACGCTCAATCTTTGTCGAACCCTGCTCAGGCTGATAGCTACATCTTAACTGTAGATCGATATTACTGACGGAAACGGGTTGCAACGTGCGAGTGTGCAGCACCGGCGCAGCAAGACGAGCCAACTCACTTGCCTCATCCAGCCGCAACAATGGCAGTAAACATGCGTCTTTGATTTTACGAGGATCCGCACTGTAAACCCCCGCCACATCACTCCAAATGGTGACTTTCTCGACCCCCGCTAATGCGCCGACTTGTGTTGCAGAGTAATCGCTCCCATTACGCCCTAGTAGAACAGTCTCTCCCGCATGGTTACGAGAAATAAACCCTGTAACAACAAGGCGATGCTGAGGATATTGCACTAAAATCTGTTGTAATAAATGGCGTGATTGCGATTCATCGACCTGAGGCTGAGCCGCTCTTTCTGCACGTAAAAACATACGTGCATCAAGCCAAGCACTTTGCATACCCGCCTCTTCTAATACTGCCGACATGAGACGAGCAGACCAAATTTCACCATGACCGACCACTTCAGCGTAAGAAGCATCATTAATAGGTTTATCTAACAAAGCGCTTAAGCGTTCGAGATCTTCAACAAACTGGCGATTTAATTGTTCTGCTTTTTCTTCAGGCAATAGCCCATGGATCAATTCTTGCTGATAGCGACGTAAATATTGTTGAACTTGATGAGCCGAAATGCGATCACTTTGACTCAATTTCAACCAATTAATAAGCTGATTTGTTGTACTTCCAGCGGCGGACACGACCATTAAGTCACCAGATTGGCTATAATTCGCCATAATGTTGGCAACTCGCTGATAACATTTTACATCGGCTAAACTACTACCCCCAAACTTATGTAACTGGCGATGGCATGGCCCCGCCTCGACTGCTGTCAGTACACTCATCAAATACTCCACTAACGTTGTGCTGCTATCCTAAATGCATTGTCTAAATCTGCAATGAGATCTTGGCTATCTTCGATGCCCACAGAAATGCGCAATAAACTATCTGTGATCCCTGCTGCCGCCCGAGCCTCCGCCGACATACCTGCATGTGTCATGGTGGCAGTATGCGAAATAAGCGTTTCAACACCACCTAATGACTCAGCAAGTGTAAATAATGACAGTGTGCTCAAAAACCGACGTAACTGTTGTTCATCGCCATTAAATTCAAAACTCAACATCGCCCCAAAACCTTTTTGCTGTTTCACAGCAAGATCATGGCCGATATGATCTGCTAACCCAGGATAATATAACTTTTTCACCAACGGTTGGGCTTTAAGATAATTGACGATTTCTTGGGCGTTCGCCTGCTGCTGCTTAATTCTGGGTGACAGCGTTCTCATTCCTCTTAACAACAGATAACTATCAAATGCCCCACCAGTGACGCCAATATTATTCGCCCACCATGCTAATTCTATGGCCCATTTTTCCTCTTTGGCAATCACTGCCCCCGCAATAATATCTGAATGACCATTAAGATATTTTGTACAAGAATGCACCACAAAATCGGCACCTAACGCGATAGGTTGTTGTAAGACAGGGCTTAAAAACGTGTTATCTACAACAACAAACGCCCCTGCATCATGCGCTAATCGTGCAATCTGCTCAATATCATAAATACTTAATAGTGGGTTACTTGGTGTTTCAATTAAGACTAACTTCGGCTTTTTCGCTAACGCCGCAAGAAGCTCTGATCGGTTATTTTGATTAATAAACTGAACCTGATAGGCTCCCCGTTGGTGCTGGCTATTAAATAAACGATAGCTCCCCCCATAACAATCATGTGGGGCTACCAAGAGATCACCCGGTTGCAGAAAAACAGTGCATAAAAGATGTAATGCCGACATGCCGCTGTTGGTCATTACCGCACCGCTGCCGCCTTCAAGTTGTGCAAGTGTCCTTTGCACAATATCGCGCCCAGGATTACCTCTACGCGAATAGTCATGAACTCGAGGCTCATTAAAGCCGGTAAAATTATAAGTACTCGATAGGTAAATAGGGGGCACGACGCAGCCAAACTGCGAGTCTTCATTTAATCCATTGTGAATAGCGATAGTCGACGGTTTGAGGGCCATAAACGCTTCTCCTGATTGACGGTGAGTCAAATAATACCCACTGGATGTTTGGACGTCAATATATCTAGACGTCTAAACCTCTTTACGTTTATATCAAGTAATGGAATAATCATCCCTAATGATTATGCGTAAATTGATTGTAATTTGCGCAATGTAAATTAACGCATTAATTTAAAACAGAAATTATGATAATTTATGTGATGCGTATACTAACTTATATGTCGGTTTGAGATCTGAGATTATTCATATTTGTTCTTTGAAAGATGACGGGCATATTATTTTTTTATTATTGATGAAACTAACCAAGGTAACTCATGGCTGAATGGAACGGTGAATATATCAGTCCGTATGCTGAGCATGGCAAAAAAAGTGAGCAAGTTAAAAAAATTACAGTCTCTATCCCATTAAAAGTGCTGAAAATTTTAACTGATGAGCGCACTCGTAGACAAATCAATAACTTGCGTCATGCAACGAACAGTGAATTACTGTGTGAAGCTTTCTTGCATGCCTTCACTGGACAGCCGCTGCCAAATGATGAAGATTTGCGTAAAGAGCGCAGTGATGAAATTCCTGAGGCTGCAAAAGAGATTATGCGTGAATTAGGTATTGACCCAGAAACTTGGGAATACTAAACGCTATCCCCTTATCTTATTCGTCTTAATTGGCGAAGGGTGATCAATCACTAAGATAAGGGGAATTATTCCTATTTATTTCTATTTCAGACTTTCCTTCAAGCTTTATTTTTTGTGCTTATTTACACTTTACGTGCTTCTTCCATAGAAAATAAAATACGTAAGGATTAAAGTCATGAGCTCCTATTTTCAAGCTACTGCGACGTTATTCGGTGCCGCTTTGTTGGTCACTACTGGCTGCTCTTCTTATCCACGACAAGTGGTAGACTCTCGCTCAGATGTGGCATATGAAGCACAATCTACATCCAGTGCAAAAACATTGGGTACACAATGGGGTGAAGATATCCGCTCTTCCGTCCAAGGCGTGACAGCCACTCGCATGACGAATCAACCCTATGATACTGTCACTATTTATTATCAAGGTGAACGCGTACCAAATCATGCTTACACCCAACCTTATATCAAGGTATTTCCTCTCTCTGTCGCAGTAATCAATGAGTATGGGCAACCAATGCCAATTTACCGCAATTCCCAAGGGCAATATAAACTGCCAGCCACTGAGGGTATGCGCTATACATTGCGGATCCTAAATAGCGATAGAAATAAAACTTATGAGGTAGTGACAACGGTCGACGGCCTTGATGTCCTCAATGGGCAAGCAGGTTCTTACCAAAATAATGGTTATTTAATTCGACCAGGCAAAAAACTGACCATTGAAGGTTTTCGCAAGAATAACAACCAAGTTGCCGCATTTCGTTTTGCAGCGCCTGAATCATCCTACGTGAATCAAAACGTACAAGGCGATGAACGAAATATTGGCGTTATCGGTATCGCTTTTTTTGAAGTGCGCGAAACCTTACCATTATGTGACGCTAATCCGTTCCCAGCGGATACACAATATGCACCGGCACCTTGCCGTAAGTATTAATAGCTATATAGGACAATTAGCGTATTAACCAATACGCTAATATTGGTGTAATATAAATTACTCATAATCTCCAAATTAAAATTAATTGTTTCTCATTAAAAACAGAAAAAAATCACTTTGTTAGATTAAAATTCAAAGTCACAAGCGATAAGTATCATTATTACTGATTTAATATTTTTCTTATTTACATTTCTATTATATAAAAAATACGCTTTTCTTTAGAAAAAAATATTTATATTGAGCACTATTCTTTCATAGACATCCTAAAACACAATATTCAACACCCTGATTCAGCTTATTATTTTGATTTAAACCCAAACTCAACATTAAACGTTTTGTTTATTTTCCATTCTATTATAATGAACTAATAATTGTCGAGGTAATATTAGAACATTTACTTAATAAGTAATTTGATAACTCATTATCTCATTCTACTTCCTTCTATTATTACGTAATAAATTATGAGAAAAAATAAAATCAGCACATTTGTCGCTATTGGTATTTCATTACTAGCAGCACAAAGTTATGCGGCAGAAAAACCACTTGAAATAGAAAAGAAAATAAATTTGGATAACCGAAAAGGATTTTATTCTGAGGCATTGCATATTTCTGCAGATGGCAAAATCATTGTTATGAATCTTGCTAGCGATACGCAAAGAGACAATCTTTTCCGTTGGACTGAAAAAAGTGGTCTGGTGAGCTTAGGAACGCTGAAATCAGATAATAGTGGCAGCATATCAACCAATGGCATATCAAAAAATGGTTCAGTTATCATCGGTTATTCAGAGACTGACGATGGGCAAGGTAATGCATTTCGATGGACTGAAAAAACGGGGATACAAAGCTTAACCCCAAATGCACACTCCTATGCACAAGCTGTTTCTGATGACGGAAGCGTTATTACGGGCCAGATATTTACAAATGATGGCAGTCACTTAGGAAATGCCTTTATCTGGACTGAAGATAAGGGCATGCGTAGCTTAGGGACACTAAAAAGCGATAATTCAGGCCGTTCCGATCCTAATGGCATCTCTGCGGATGGTTCTACTATTGTCGGTGATTCAAGCACTGACAGTAATGCGATGAATGCTTTTAGATGGACAGAAAAGACAGGAATGCAGGGGTTAGGCACCTTAAAATCTGATGGTTCCGGTAACTCTGCAGCCAATGCGACTTCTGCAAATGGACTCGTTGTCGTTGGCTTCTCAGACACCGATAACAACCAAAATAATGCTTTCAGATGGACAGAAACCACAGGCATGATTGGCCTCGGTACACTTAGAGCGGATAAAAGTGGTCAGTCTAGTGCTGATTTTGTCTCAAAAGACGGCTCTGTTGTGGTTGGGAGTTCAGATAGTGAGTTTGCCCATGAACAACAAACTTTCCGTTGGACAGAAAAAACAGGCATGGTTAGCCTTGGTTCATTAAAAGCCGATAATTCTGGATTCTCCGAGGCTCTTGATATGAATGGGAGTGGTTCTGTGATTGTTGGCGAAGCCTATAATGATCACAATGAACTTAGTGCGTATCGCTGGTCTGAAAGTACAGGGATGGTTGGTTTAGGCACTCTAGCATCTGATAATAGAGGCTCCTCAACGGCATATGCCGTTTCCGAAGATGGCTTGATTATTGTTGGTGCCGCTCAAACAGATGAAGATGATATCCATGCAACCCTTTGGAAGATCAAGGGTTCAGAAACTGAACCGAATATCGTGACCGTTGACGCCACTCATTCAAGCTATGCAATGTCACGCACGGCAAACCGAGGGTTTAAAGTTCTCGATTTTTATCAAAGTAGTTTAAATCATTTAAGTAATAGCCGTTGCCAATTAGGCGACAGTAGCTACTGTGTTGGTCTTTTCTCTCAATATGATAGCCTAAGTGATAATCATCGCGTTGCAACTGGTCTGTATAGCGCATTACGTTTACCTGCTGAAAATTGGACTGTCGGTGCAGCAGTGAATTTTGCTCATAATACGACCTTAGCGGATAATTATGACACCCGAAACAATAGCCGCCCTGCTGTTGGTTTATTCACTCGCTATCAACAAAACCTGAATAACAACGGTCTATATGCAGACTTATCCGCTTCATATCTAAATCAAGATGTCCGTATCACTCGTGATACATTGAAAAATACAGAAGCAGGGGAAGGAAATGCAACAATCAAAGGCTATCAAGCACGCCTAAGTATTGGTTATGGTCTTCCATTAACCTCTCAGACGCGGTTAATGCCTGAAGTTGCTTTATCCTATAAAAAAATTAACCGTAGCAGCTATACCGAGACCAAAAATGCTGAATTTGCAGCAGAATATGGCCGTATGGGTAACAAACGTACCGACCTACAATTAGGAATGAATATCAAACATAATCTCAATGAGGTATTCCAAGTAGATGGTAAGATTGGTACAGATATTAAACTCAATAGTGATCGTGATGCGTTTACGGGTTACATCCCTTATGTCGGTGCGTATACCTACGATAAAGGTGATGAGCGTACTGTTAACCCTTACGCAGTTGCAGGGCTCAATATTAACGTTACCCAAAACTCAACAATACGCACCAGTGTCGGTTGGCAACAAACTGACTACAAACATGACAGTGTAAATGTAGGTTTAGGCTATTCTTATCACTGGTAAGAACCCAATGGCTGGAAGGCGTTAAATGATTTTCAGCCATATTACCCCCATTAAAAAAGGGAAACTGAGTTTCCCTTTTTTTTGCATTTCACAGGCTTGATTACTTCTTCGCGCCTGGGATGCTGAAACGTTTGTTAAAGCGATCAACACGACCACCGGTAGCAACGTCACGCTGTTTACCAGTATAGAACGGGTGGCAGTTACCACAAACGTCCAGGTTCAATGAGTGACCTGCAGTTGAATTGATTTTCATAACATTACCGCAAGAACAAGTTGCAGTAACTTCTTCGTATTTAGGATGAATACCTTTTTTCATGGGAAAACCTCTATTAAGGCCGTGTCGCCATTCCAGCCCTAACGCCGGACACCACACGTCGTGTTGATTAAAAATGTTTTATTGGCAAAATTAGATACCAAAGGCGGCGGATCATACAGAAAATCTCTGTATCACGCAATGAAAACCACGTAGTTTTTATGGTACCCTAACAAAATAATGAAACTATTCTCGCACAAAAACCAGACGGAATTCCAGTTATGATCGTCGTTCAGGTGGCTTTACCTGTTCCTTTAAACCGCGCATTTGATTACCGCTTAGCGGATAACATGCCAATTCCACCGATTGGTAGCCGTGTTTTGGTGCCTTTTGGTAAACGGCAAGCACTCGGTGTTGTTGTGGATCATAGCCATAGCAGCGAACTTCCTGAAGATCAGCTAAAAACCGTTGACCTTGTGCTCGATCATGAAACCTTATTCCCTGATGACCTCTGGCAGCTATTGCTGTGGTCTGCACAATATTACCATTACCCTATTGGCGAAGTGTTGTTCCACGCACTCCCCATTTTGTTACGTCAGGGGAAACCGGCTGAATTTTCACCTATTTGGCAATGGCAAGCTACACCGCTCGGGCAAGAGTGTGACCTAAATACTTTAAAAGGTGCACCTAAGCAACAACAGGCACTCGCCCTACTACGCCGCCGCCCTGTGTATCGTCATCAAGTCAGTGAACTTGAATTGAGTGAAAATACGTTACGGACACTAAAAAAGAAAGATTATATCGAACTTTACCCCGTCCAACCCGTCACCGAAAAATGGCAGTCACAATTTGCCGTATGTGGCGAGCGTTTACGCCTTAATAGCGAGCAAGCCACCGCAGTTGGGGCCATTCGTGCAGAAGATGATCACTTTTCACCTTGGTTACTTGCAGGGATCACAGGTTCGGGTAAAACAGAAGTGTATCTCAGCGTATTAGAAAATATTCTCGCTCAGGGTAAACAAGCGTTAGTACTCGTTCCCGAAATTGGATTAACACCACAGACCATTAGCCGATTCCGCGAGCGCTTTAATGCCCCCGTAGACGTTCTACATTCAGGTTTGAATGATAGTGAGCGCCTTGCTGTGTGGTTACGTGCGAAACAAGGTACCAACGCAATTGTGATTGGCACACGCTCCGCACTTTTTACCCCGTTTTCCCGTTTAGGGATCATCATTATTGATGAGGAGCACGATAGCTCTTATAAACAGCAAGATGGATGGCGTTATCATGCACGTGACCTTGCTGTATTTCGAGCCAAAAAAGAAAATATTCCCATTATTATGGGCACGGCAACGCCCTCTTTAGAAACCTTATATAATGTTCAGCAGAAAAAATATCGTCAGTTAAACTTAACATTACGGGCGGGTAATGCACGTCCTGCGACACAGCATCTTATCGACCTAAAAGGGCAGCCACTAAAGTTTGGTTTATCCCATTTATTGATTAAACATATTCAAGATCACCTCGCACAAAATAATCAGGTGATCCTTTTCCTAAACCGCCGAGGATATTCACCTGCGTTGCTCTGCCATGAGTGTGGCTGGATAGCTGAGTGTCAACGGTGTGATCACTATTATACCTTGCACCAACAATTCCATCAGTTACGCTGCCACCATTGTGATAGCCAAAAACCTATCCCCCGACAATGCCCTCAATGTGGCTCAACCCACCTTGTTCCTGTGGGGATAGGAACCGAGCAACTCGAAGAAGGGATCAATACGTTATTCCCCAATGTCCCTGTTACGCGTATTGACCGAGATACTACTAGCCGCAAGGGTGAATTAGAGCAGCATTTGAATGAGGTACACGCGGGTGGAGCGCGTATTCTCATTGGCACACAAATGCTAGCAAAAGGGCATCACTTCCCTGACGTCACCTTAGTTGCCTTACTGGATGTCGATGGGGCACTGTTTTCCAGTGATTTTAGAGCTGCCGAGCGCTTTGCTCAGCTTTATATACAAGTATCAGGTCGTGCTGGCCGAGCAGGTAAACAAGGGGAAGTATTTTTACAGACTCACCACCCTGAGCACCCACTATTACAGACCTTATTAGAAAATGGTTATGATGCGTTTACCCGTGAAGCGATGGACGAACGCCGCATCGCCATGTTGCCACCCTTTTCCAGCCATATTTTAATCCGTTCAGAAGATCACAATAATCAGGATTCAAGGCAGTTCTTACAGAAAGTCCGTCACTATATTTCTGAACATCCACACAGTGATTCACGCTTATGGATTTTAGGCCCCACCCCTGCCATTCAAGCTAAGCGTGGCGGGCGTTTCCGCTGGCAACTGCTTTTACAGCATCCATCACGAGGTTATTTGCAGCAATTTGCCGCACAAATTTTACCAGAGTTACAGAGCCAGCCAGAAAGCCGCAAGGTGAAGTGGAATATTGACGTGGATCCAACGGACTGCTAGGGGATGGTGAAAGGTATTCAGCGCTTCGCCTCTCCTACTGCTAATGTTCCCCCAATAACTTACCCGATGCACTTTACGATACAGAAGGCCAGCTACAATAGTACGCTCGTTTTACATCGTGGGGCAAAACGGAAATTGAGTTAGGCAATTTGCATTCCAGCGGGTACGTTCGGAGCCAAAACCTGCGCTTTCAAGGGCAATATTTCGACAGAGAGACGGGTTTGCACTACAATCCCTTTCGGTATTATGACCCTGATATTGGGCGCTTTATCCAGCAAGATCCGATAGGGTTAGCGGGTGGGTTAAATCTGTAACAGTATGCGCCAAATCCGGTGGTTTGGGTTGATCCGTGGAGTTGGGTTCCTTGGGAGCGAGGTAAGTTTAATGAATGGTTTAACTCGGCAAATGTAAACAATATTATTAAGAAGAAAGATGCTGTATCCGCTGCATTGCGTGGTACTGGGGGAAAACATGAATTATTTCCTGTTTCTCTGGCGGCAAAAGCAAAAGAGTTAGGTTTTACGGTAGAGGAATTGAAACGTTATGTTGTCGATACAAACAAAATCACATTTACAAATGTTACAAATTCAAAAGGAGTGCGGCTAGCAGATGGTGGGCACCATGGTAGCAGGGCTGGCAGACATTTTCATAATAAATTGATTTCTGATTTAGAATCAGCCAATTCTAAACTGGAGGCTAAAAAAATCATTGGTAAACATCACCGTGAACATATGCGATTAAAAGGATGTTAAGTATGGAAAATAAAATTCATTTGTGGATTGGAAGTAATTTTTTACCCGAAGAACAATATATAAGTTACTTCCAGTTAGACTATTCTGTAGAAGGAGATTTTGATGACCCTAACTATAAAATATGTCAGTTTTGTAAGGATGTAGGCCTGAAATGGTATGATGAGGATTTTATTGGGATCATACCGAGGCATAAAGAAGATGTTTCTTTAGATGATATTTTAGTTGATGCAGCAGTTGATGACAGTGAGTTAAATATAATTAAAGAAAAATGTAATAATTTGGGAATAAAAAAAGCAAATGCGATTTTTTGGTATCAAAATGAAGATTTTGAAATAAAAAAACCAATAAAGGATTTTTATAATGGGTTGAAATACATAGGTCTATTTCAAGCTGATTGAATATTCTTATATTTAATAATAATTTTCATATCGTGTATTACCTGCTTTTTGTCCACTCCCCATTAATTAAGACACCCTAAACTAGAGTTTTCTAACTGTTTACGATAGGCCTCCTGAGGGAGGTGATTTAAGCTTTCGTGC
>NZ_JAMPQL010000034.1:0-34888 GCF_028482435.1 Providencia sp. PROV119 | reverse complement strand
AGTGAAAAGGGGCATCTATAGGATGCCCTTTTTATACTTAAAATTATTCGAGTTATATAGACTAACTATATGACCCGATGGATTGTGAGTATATGCGTTGTAAAATTAAGAACCTATCTCATCAATAGTTGTTCTAATTATTGGTGAGATAGGCTCTGATGCAACGAAATAACGGCTGTATCACCAGCTTTATGCAGTTATATGAGATTTATTAAGGTTTTGCTCAGAAGATATGGTATATTTTACCGCTGCCACATTAAGAAATTCATTTTCATAATATCGTGGCGAAAAATTTGCTGAGCATGCCAGTAATGACCTGCGGAAAGTAGATAGGGCGCAATTGTCTTTTTGCTCGCTGACGACACTTTTACTTTTGCAGGTATTGTCAACGATACTCCCTGTTTGACTTAGCAAGCTCGGCGGGTACATAAGGGATATGTTGGCATATTCTATTGGTTCGGTCTGTTTGCTTTACCGTTTTGTAGGCTAACAGGCTTTATACATACTTCATGGTAACAGGTTGAATTATGAGTGCGAATAGCGAAGCTCAAGGAAGTGGACGCAGTGTAGACGTCTTTAAGTGGGTGGTGGTAGCTGTCCTACTACTGATTGCTATAGCTGGCAACTATTACTTCCGTCAATATAACCTCGCGCTGCGTGCTTTTGCTGTTGTGGCTATTGTCGCCATTGCAGGTGCTGTCGCTTTGTGGACCGTAAAGGGGAAACAAGCACTATCGTTTGCGCGTGAAGCTCGCATTGAGATGCGAAAAGTGATTTGGCCAACTCGCCAAGAAGCATTACAAACGACTTTGATTGTTGCTGCAGTAACGGCTGTTATGTCATTAATACTGTGGGGATTAGATGGTATCCTAGTGCGTTTAGTTTCGATTATTACAAGCCTGAGGTTATTCTAAATGTCAGATTCACCTAAAAAGCGCTGGTATGTTATTCAGGCTTTCTCTGGTTTTGAAGGCCGTGTAGCGCAATCACTACGTGAACATATCAAATTGCATGGTATGGAAGACTCTTTCGGCGAAGTCATGGTTCCAACCGAAGAAGTTGTTGAGATCCGTAGTGGTCAGCGTCGCAAAAGCGAACGTAAGTTTTTTCCAGGCTATGTATTAGTTCAAATGGTTATGAATGATGATTCATGGCACTTAGTACGTAGTGTACCGCGTGTGATGGGCTTCATCGGTGGAACGTCGGATCGTCCAGCACCAATTAGTGATAAAGAAGTCGATGCGATTATGAATCGCCTACAGCAAGTTGGCGACAAACCACGTCCTAAGACATTGTTTGAGCCAGGTGAAATGGTGCGTGTTAGCGAAGGTCCATTCGCTGACTTTAACGGTGTGGTTGAAGAAATCGACTATGAAAAGAGCCGCTTGAAGGTCTCTGTTTCTATTTTCGGTCGTGCAACGCCTGTCGAATTAGATTTCAGCCAAGTCGAAAAAGTCTAACTTTTTACGGCAAAAACTGGCTTGCAAAAGGTGTGAAATTTGACTACAATTTCGCGCCTTTTGTTTTTTACGCTTTGCATTATTTGGTTAACAAATTGCGGGGCGTGTTAATTAACGGGGAGCCTAAAATTAGGCGCTATCACCCATCTAGAGGAAATATACATGGCTAAGAAAGTACAAGCCTACGTTAAGCTGCAAGTTGCGGCTGGTATGGCTAACCCAAGCCCACCGGTTGGTCCAGCGCTGGGTCAACAAGGTGTGAACATCATGGAATTCTGTAAAGCGTTTAACGCAAAAACAGACAGCCTGGAAAAAGGTTTGCCAATTCCTGTTGTTATCACTGTTTACGCAGACCGTTCTTTCACTTTCGTTACCAAAACTCCACCGGCTGCAATTCTGCTGAAAAAAGCGGCTGGCGTTAAGTCTGGTTCTGGTAAGCCGAACAAAGAGAAAGTTGGTAAAGTAACCTCTGCTCAGATTCGCGAAATCGCTGAAACTAAAGCTGCGGACATGACTGGTGCTGATGTTGACGCTATGATGCGTTCAATCGAAGGTACTGCTCGTTCCATGGGCCTGGTTGTGGAGGACTAATCAATGGCTAAACTGAATAAGCGCATGCGCAATATCCGTGAAAAAGTTGATTCAACTAAACAGTATGACATCAACGAAGCCGTTGCTCTGCTGAAAGAATTAGCGACTGCTAAATTCGTAGAAAGCGTTGACGTTGCTGTTAACCTCGGCATCGACGCTCGTAAATCTGATCAGAACGTACGTGGTGCAACTGTACTGCCACACGGTACTGGCCGTTCAGTTCGCGTTGCAGTCTTTACTCAAGGTGCAAACGCTGAAGCAGCTAAAGCTGCTGGTGCTGAGCTGGTTGGTATGGACGATCTGGCTGATAAAATTAAAGCTGGTGAGATGGATTTCGACGTTGTTATTGCTTCTCCAGATGCAATGCGCGTTGTTGGCCAATTAGGTCAAATCCTGGGTCCACGTGGTCTGATGCCAAACCCGAAAGTGGGTACTGTAACACCTAACGTTGCTGAAGCAGTTCAAAATGCTAAAGCAGGTCAGGTTCGTTACCGTAACGACAAAAACGGTATCATTCACACCACTATCGGTAAAGTTGACTTTGATGCTGACAAACTGAAAGAAAACCTAGAAGCACTGCTGATTGCGCTGAAAAAAGCAAAACCAGCTTCTGCTAAAGGCGTGTACATCAAGAAAGTTAGCCTGTCTACTACGATGGGTGCAGGTGTTGCTATCGACCAAGCTGGTCTGTCAGCAGCAGTTTAATACTAATACTTTTAGTAATTAAACTTTACCTTTGCGTCAGATTTGTATAAAATCTGACGCCTTGAGTTTGCTAGTACTATTTTAGTATTAGTAAACCGCGAATTTCGGTATGGAGTCTGGCCTTTCCAGACCCCGTCCAAGACCGCAGGTGTAGCAATACTTAATCTACCTGCGTAGACGGTGACAGAGATACCAAGAATTTTATTCTGGCTTCTGCTCACCGTGTTTTAGCGCTCAACACATGTCGTGTTTGGGTGATGTGAGTCCCCGGGGTTTCCCGGTTAATCCAGGAGCAAGAAGCTAATGGCACTAAATCTTCAAGACAAACAAGCGATTGTTGCTGAAGTCAGCGAAGTAGCCAAAGGCGCGCTTTCTGCAGTTGTTGCTGATTCACGCGGCGTAACTGTAGCAAAAATGACTGAACTGCGTAAAGCAGGTCGCGAAGCTGGCGTTTACATCCGTGTTGTTCGTAACACGCTGATCCGTCGTGCTGTTGAAGGTACTTCTTACGAAGTCCTGAAAGACGCGTTTGTTGGTCCAACCTTGATTGCTTTCTCTAACGAACACCCGGGCGCTGCTGCTCGTCTGTTCAAAGAGTTCGCGAAAGCGAATCCAGCATTTGAGATTAAAGCTGCGGCCTTTGAAGGTGAGTTAATCCAAGCGAAAGATATCGATCGTCTGGCAACACTCCCAACTTACGAAGAAGCAATCGCACGCCTGATGGCAACCATGAAAGAAGCCGCTGCAGGCAAACTGGTTCGCACTCTGGCTGCTCTGCGCGATCAGAAAGAAGCTGCATAAGCCCTTTCCTTCGTTGCTTTTTAACGTATAAACTATTTCTGAATTTTAGGAACACTTGTTATGTCTATCACTAAAGACCAAATCCTTGACGCAGTTGCTGAAATGTCTGTAATGGACGTTGTTGAACTGATCACTATGATGGAAGAAAAATTCGGCGTTTCTGCTGCTGCAGCTGTTGCTGTTGCTCCAGGTGCTGCTGCTGAAGCTGCTGAAGAAAAAACTGAGTTCGACGTTGTTCTGGCTTCTGTTGGCGGTAACAAAGTTGCTGTTATCAAAGCAGTTCGCGGTGCGACCGGTCTGGGTCTGAAAGAAGCTAAAGATATGGTAGAATCTGCGCCAGCAACTATTAAAGAAGGTGCTAGCAAAGACGAAGCTGAAGCTCTGAAAAAATCTCTTGAAGAAGCAGGCGCTTCTGTTGAGCTTAAATAAGTTCAGTCTTCAGTTTGCAGCCTAACTTAAAGGCTGATGGCTGGTGATTTTTTAATCACCAGCCTTTTTGCGCTGTAAAGCGTGATTGGGTGTTAACAGCTTTTTCACGCAATTTTGATGTTAACAAACCCTCCAATACTTCTTTCTATTGACGACTTAATATACTGTGTTCTCAGCTACGACCCGCTCGGGTAGCTCGGTAGTCAGAGTGGCACAATGAAATGATTTAAGAGTAATAGCAATGAGTATTACGGAAAGTGTTCATTTTCCATTTCAAAAAATAGCGTTATCGATGCTGTCCTTATGGACGGACAGAGTGGGTCACTGATCAGCGAGCTGAGGAACCCTATGGTTTACTCCTATACCGAGAAAAAACGTATTCGTAAGGATTTTGGTAAACGTCCACAAGTGTTGGATGTACCTTATCTCCTTTCTATCCAACTTGACTCGTTCCAGAAGTTTATCGAGCAAGATCCTGATGGTCAGAACGGGCTGGAAGCAGCTTTCCGTTCTGTGTTTCCTATTCAGAGCTACAGCGGTAATGCTGAACTGCAATATGTCAGCTATCGTCTAGGTGAGCCTGTTTTTGATGTTAAAGAATGTCAAATCCGTGGCGTCACATACTCTGCACCACTGCGTGTTAAGCTGCGCCTCATTGTTTATGAGCGTGAAGCACCAGAAGGCACTGTAAAAGACATCAAAGAACAAGAAGTCTACATGGGTGAAATTCCACTCATGACCGAAAACGGAACCTTCGTTATCAACGGTACTGAGCGTGTTATCGTTTCTCAGTTACACCGTAGCCCTGGTGTGTTCTTCGACAGCGACAAAGGTAAAACACACTCCTCAGGTAAAGTCCTGTACAACGCGCGTATTATCCCTTACCGCGGTTCATGGCTTGATTTCGAATTCGATCCGAAAGATAACCTGTTTGTACGTATCGACCGTCGCCGTAAATTACCTGCGACCATTATTCTACGTGCAATGGATTACAGCACCGAAGACATTCTGAACTTGTTCTTCGACAAAACTGTATTCCAAATCCGTGATAACAAGCTGATGATGACGCTGGTTCCTGAGCGTCTACGTGGTGAAACTGCTTCATTTGATATTGAAGCAAACGGCAAAGTCTATGTTGAAAAAGGCCGTCGTATCACTGCACGTCATATCCGCTTGCTAGAAAAAGAAGAAGTCAACAGCATTGAAGTGCCTGTTGAATATATCGCGGGTAAAGTAGTCGCAAGAGATTACATTGATGAAAGTACTGGCGAGCTGATTTGTGCAGCTAACATGGAACTTTCATTAGATATGTTGGCACGTCTGAGCCAAGCGGGTCATAAAACAATTGAAACATTGTTTACCAACGACTTAGACCACGGTGCTTACATTTCTGAAACCCTGCGTGTCGATCCAACAAATGACCGCCTGAGCGCGCTGGTAGAAATCTACCGTATGATGCGCCCTGGTGAGCCACCAACACGTGAAGCGGCTGAAAACCTGTTCGATAACCTGTTCTTCTCAGAAGATCGTTACGACTTGTCTGCGGTAGGTCGCATGAAGTTCAACCGTTCACTGGGCCGCGATGAAATCGAAGGTTCTGGTATCCTGAGTGAAGAAGACATCATTGATGTTATGCGTAAGCTCATCGATATCCGTAACG
Source organism: Providencia sp. PROV119 (assembly GCF_028482435.1). Lineage (NCBI taxonomy): Bacteria > Pseudomonadati > Pseudomonadota > Gammaproteobacteria > Enterobacterales > Morganellaceae > Providencia > Providencia sp. PROV119. The sequence continues at coordinate 29,242 of NZ_JAMPQL010000034.1, read as the reverse complement.
GTAAAGGCGAAGTCGACGATATTGACCACTTAGGTAACCGTCGTATTCGTTCTGTTGGTGAAATGGCAGAAAACCAGTTCCGTGTCGGTCTGGTCCGTGTTGAGCGTGCAGTGAAAGAGCGTCTTTCTCTGGGCGACCTCGATGCATTGATGCCACAAGATATGATCAACGCGAAGCCAATTTCTGCGGCAGTGAAAGAGTTCTTTGGTTCCAGCCAATTGTCTCAATTTATGGATCAAAACAACCCACTGTCAGAAATCACACACAAACGTCGTATCTCAGCGTTAGGCCCAGGCGGTCTGACTCGTGAGCGTGCGGGCTTTGAAGTACGTGACGTTCACCCAACTCACTACGGTCGTGTTTGTCCAATCGAAACCCCTGAAGGTCCGAACATCGGTCTGATTAACTCATTGTCTGTTTATGCACAGACTAACGAGTATGGTTTCCTAGAAACACCTTACCGTTTAGTGCGCGATGGTATCGTTACTGACGAAATTCACTATCTGTCAGCAATTGAAGAAGGAAACTTCATCATTGCTCAGGCAAACACCGTATTGGCGGAAGATGGTAGCTTCGTTGAAGAACTGATCACTTGTCGTAACCGTGGTGAATCAAGCTTGTTCAGCCGCGATCAAGTTGAATATATGGACGTTTCGACGCAACAGGTTGTTTCTGTTGGTGCGTCACTGATCCCATTCCTTGAACACGATGATGCTAACCGTGCATTGATGGGTGCGAACATGCAACGTCAAGCGGTTCCAACTTTACGCGCTGATAAACCATTAGTGGGTACAGGTATGGAACGTGCGGTTGCTGTTGACTCCGGTGTAACAGCAGTTGCAAAACGCGGTGGTACAGTTCAGTACGTTGATGCTTCTCGTATCGTTATTAAAGTTAATGAAGATGAGATGTATCCGGGTGAAGCTGGAATCGATATTTATAACCTAACCAAATATACCCGTTCTAACCAGAACACCTGTATTAACCAGATGCCTTGTGTATCTTTAGGTGAACCAGTTGAACGTGGTGACGTGTTAGCTGATGGTCCTTCAACTGACCTAGGTGAATTGGCACTTGGCCAAAACATGCGCGTGGCATTCATGCCATGGAATGGTTATAACTTCGAGGACTCCATCCTCGTTTCTGAGCGTGTTGTTCAAGAAGACCGTTTTACAACCATCCATATTCAGGAACTCTCTTGTGTGTCTCGTGACACCAAACTGGGGCCTGAAGAAATTACTGCTGATATTCCTAACGTCGGTGAAGCGGCACTCTCTAAACTCGATGAGTCTGGTATCGTGTACATCGGTGCTGAAGTTAAAGGCGGCGATATCCTAGTTGGTAAAGTGACGCCGAAAGGCGAAACCCAACTGACACCAGAAGAGAAATTGCTACGTGCAATCTTTGGTGAAAAAGCGTCTGACGTTAAAGACTCTTCTCTACGCGTTCCTAACGGTGTTTCTGGTACGGTTATTGACGTACAAGTATTTACCCGTGATGGCGTAGAAAAAGACAAGCGTGCGCTGGAAATCGAAGAAACACAATTACGTGATGCTAAGAAAGACTTAACTGAAGAGTTACGTATTTTCGAAGCCGGTATATTTGCTCGTATCCGTTCTGTATTGATCAGTGGCGGAATTGAAGCAGAGAAACTGGACAAACTGCCTCGCGATCGCTGGTTAGAGCTGTCTCTGGCTGATGAAGAGAAACAGAACCAGTTAGAGCAACTTGCTGAGCAGTACGATGAGCTGAAATCTGAGTTTGAGAAAAAACTCGATGCTAAGCGTCGTAAGATCACCCAAGGTGATGATCTGGCTCCAGGCGTACTGAAAATTGTTAAGGTTTATCTGGCTGTTAAACGTCAGATCCAACCGGGTGATAAAATGGCGGGTCGCCATGGTAACAAGGGTGTTATCTCAAAAATCAACCCAGTTGAAGACATGCCTTACGATGAAAACGGTAACCCTGTAGACATCGTTCTGAACCCACTGGGCGTACCTTCACGTATGAACATCGGTCAGATTCTGGAAACCCACTTGGGTATGGCTGCGAAAGGTATTGGTGACAAAATTAATGCTATGCTTAAACAGCAGCAAGAAGTTGCCAAACTGCGTGAGTTTATCCAGAAAGCCTATGACCTTGGTGATGACCCACGTCAAAAAGTGGATCTGAATACTTTCTCTGATGAAGAAGTATTGCGTCTGGCTGAGAACCTGAAAAAAGGTATGCCAATCGCAACGCCAGTGTTTGATGGTGCGAAAGAAATTGAAATTAAAGAACTGTTGAAACTGGGTGGTCTGCCAACTTCTGGTCAGATTACATTGTTCGACGGCCGTACTGGTGAGAAGTTTGAGCGTCAAGTAACTGTTGGTTACATGTACATGCTGAAACTGAACCACTTGGTTGACGATAAAATGCACGCCCGTTCTACTGGTTCTTACAGCTTGGTTACTCAGCAACCGCTGGGTGGTAAAGCTCAGTTCGGTGGTCAGCGTTTCGGGGAGATGGAAGTGTGGGCACTGGAAGCATACGGTGCAGCCTATACACTCCAAGAGATGTTGACTGTTAAGTCGGATGACGTTAACGGCCGTACGAAGATGTATAAAAACATCGTCGATGGCAGCCATCAGATGGAACCTGGTATGCCGGAATCCTTCAACGTATTGTTGAAAGAAATCCGTTCACTGGGTATCAACATCGAACTGGAAGACGAGTAATTCGTTTGTACCGGAAGGCTAATTTTAGTCTTCCGGCCAGTATAAGTACTGGGATTAGGGGAGAGGCAGGGGCCTCTCACCTGACAGGTCTAACTCCGACAGGAGCCATTTTGTGAAAGACTTAATTAAGTTTCTGAAAGCGCAAACCAAGACCGAAGAGTTTGATGCGATCAAAATTGCTCTGGCATCACCTGATATGATCCGTTCATGGTCATTCGGTGAAGTGAAAAAGCCAGAAACCATTAACTACCGTACGTTCAAACCTGAGCGTGACGGCCTTTTCTGTGCGCGTATTTTCGGGCCAGTAAAAGACTACGAATGTCTGTGCGGTAAGTACAAACGTTTAAAACACCGCGGTGTGATTTGTGAGAAGTGTGGCGTTGAAGTCACCCAGACTAAAGTTCGTCGTGAGCGCATGGGGCATATTGAACTTGCTTCTCCGACAGCACACATCTGGTTCTTAAAATCACTGCCATCCCGTATCGGTTTGTTACTTGATATGCCTCTGCGTGATATCGAGCGTGTTCTGTATTTTGAATCTTATGTCGTTGTTGAAGGCGGTATGACTAGCCTTGAACGTGGACAGATCCTGACAGAAGAACAATACCTCGATGCGCTGGAAGAGTTCGGTGACGAATTTGACGCGAAAATGGGTGCGGAAGCAATCCAAGGTCTGCTGAAAAACCTCGATCTTGAGAACGAGTGTGAAACACTACGCGAAGAGTTGAATGAAACTAACTCTGAAACTAAGCGTAAGAAGCTGACTAAGCGCATTAAACTATTAGAAGCGTTCATTCAATCTGGCAACAAACCAGAGTGGATGATCCTGAACGTTCTACCTGTGTTACCACCTGATCTACGTCCATTAGTTCCTCTGGATGGTGGCCGTTTCGCAACGTCAGATCTGAACGATCTGTATCGTCGCGTGATCAACCGTAACAACCGTCTGAAACGTCTTCTGGATCTGGCTGCGCCAGACATCATCGTACGTAACGAAAAACGTATGCTGCAAGAAGCGGTTGACGCACTGTTAGATAACGGTCGTCGTGGTCGTGCAATTACAGGCTCTAACAAACGTCCTCTGAAATCTTTGGCTGATATGATCAAAGGTAAACAAGGTCGTTTCCGTCAGAACTTGCTAGGTAAGCGTGTTGACTACTCAGGTCGTTCGGTTATTACAGTAGGTCCATACCTGCGTCTGCATCAGTGTGGTCTGCCTAAGAAAATGGCTCTTGAGCTATTCAAACCATTTATTTATGGCAAATTAGAACTACGTGGTCTGGCAACAACCATTAAAGCAGCGAAGAAAATGGTTGAGCGCGAAGAAGCGGTAGTTTGGGATATCTTGGATGAAGTTATCCGTGAACACCCAGTCATGCTGAACCGTGCACCAACACTTCACCGTCTGGGTATCCAAGCGTTCGAACCAATTCTGATCGAAGGTAAAGCTATCCAATTGCACCCACTCGTTTGTGCGGCATATAACGCCGACTTCGATGGTGACCAAATGGCGGTACACGTTCCTCTAACTCTGGAAGCTCAGTTAGAAGCACGTGCGTTGATGATGTCAACCAACAACATTCTGTCACCAGCAAGTGGTGAGCCTATCATCGTTCCTTCACAGGACGTTGTATTGGGTCTCTACTATATGACTCGTGACTGCGTAAACGCGAAAGGCGAAGGCATGGTTCTGGCCGGCCCGAAAGAAGCTGAGCGTGTTTACCGTTCAGGTCATGCATCACTGCATGCCCGCGTTAAAGTCCGTATCACTGAAGAAGTGAAAGACGGTGAAGGTAACATTACGATTAACACCAGTATGGTTGATACTACTGTTGGTCGTGCAATTTTGTGGATGATCGTACCAAAAGGCTTGCCTTATTCGCTGGTTAACCAAGCGCTAGGTAAGAAAGCGATCTCCAAAATGCTGAACACCTGTTACCGTGTACTGGGTCTGAAACCAACGGTTATTTTTGCTGACCAAATCATGTATACCGGTTTTGCCTACGCGGCACGCTCTGGTGCATCTGTTGGTATCGACGATATGGTTATTCCTGAGAAAAAAGCAGGGATCATCGCCGAAGCAGAAGCGGAAGTTGCAGAAATTCAGGAACAGTTCCAGTCTGGTCTGGTGACAGCAGGCGAACGTTACAACAAAGTTATCGATATCTGGGCTGCGGCAAACGAACGTGTTGCTAAAGCGATGATGGAAAACCTGTCAACTGAAACAGTTATTAACCGTGACGGTGAAGAAGAACAACAGGTTTCTTTCAACAGTATCTTTATGATGGCCGACTCCGGTGCTCGTGGTTCTGCCGCTCAGATCCGTCAGCTTGCGGGTATGCGTGGTCTGATGGCTAAGCCAGATGGCTCAATCATCGAAACACCAATCACGGCGAACTTCCGTGAAGGTCTGAACGTTCTCCAGTACTTTATTTCTACGCACGGTGCTCGTAAAGGTCTTGCGGATACCGCATTGAAAACAGCGAACTCCGGTTATCTGACTCGTCGTCTCGTTGACGTTGCTCAGGACTTGGTTGTGACTGAAGACGATTGTGGTACTCACGAAGGTATCCTGATGACTCCGGTTATCGAGGGTGGCGATGTTAAAGAACCACTGCGTGAGCGTGTATTGGGTCGTGTGACTGCGGAAGACATCCTGATCCCAGGTACCGCGGACATTCTGGTTCCTCGTAATACGTTGCTACACGAAAAATGGTGTGACCTGTTAGAAGAAAACTCTGTTGACAGCGTTAAAGTCCGTTCAGTCGTTAGCTGTGAAACTGACTTCGGTGTGTGTGCTCACTGTTATGGTCGTGACCTGGCTCGTGGTCATATCATCAACAAAGGTGAAGCTATCGGGGTTATCGCGGCACAGTCAATCGGTGAACCAGGTACACAGTTGACGATGCGTACGTTCCACATCGGTGGTGCGGCATCTCGTGCGGCAGCAGAATCTAGCATCCAAGTTCGTAATCCAGGTACGCTGAAACTGGTTAACGCGAAATTTGTGACTAACTCAGAAGGCAAACTGGTTATTACTTCACGTAATACCGAATTACGCCTGATTGATGAGTTCGGTCGTACTAAAGAGAGCTACAAAGTTCCTTACGGTGCGCACCTGACTAAAGGTGACGGTGAAGCAGTTAACGGTGGCGAAACTGTTGCTAACTGGGATCCACATACCATGCCAGTTGTCAGTGAAGTATCCGGTATTATCCGCTTCTCTGACATGATTGATGGTCAAACAATGACTCGTCAGACTGATGAATTAACCGGTCTGTCTTCAATCGTTGTTCTGGATACTGCGGAACGTACTAGTGGTGGTAAAGACCTGCGTCCTGCATTGCGTGTTGTTGATGCAAATGGTAACGATGTGCTTATTCCTAACACAGACATGCCTGCTCAGTACTTCTTACCGGGTAAAGCAATTGTTCAGTTAGATGATGGCATCGCTATCAACGTGGGTGATACTTTAGCGCGTATTCCACAAGAATCTGTGGGGACTAAAGATATCACGGGTGGTCTACCACGCGTTGCTGACCTGTTTGAAGCACGTCGTCCGAAAGAGCCTGCAATCTTGGCTGAGATCAGCGGTATTGTTTCCTTCGGTAAAGAAACCAAAGGTAAACGTCGTCTGGTGATCACACCGATGGATGGTTCTGATCCGTATGAAGAGATGATCCCTAAATGGCGTCAGCTCAACGTGTTTGAAGGTGAGATCGTAGAGCGCGGTGACGTGATCTCCGATGGCCCAGAGTCTCCACACGATATCTTGCGTCTGCGTGGTGTTCATGCGGTTACGCGTTATATCACGAACGAGGTTCAGGAAGTTTACCGCTTACAAGGCGTTAAGATTAACGATAAACACATCGAAGTTATCGTTCGTCAGATGCTGCGTAAAGTGACTATCTCTGACGCGGGAAGCTCTGAATTCCTTGAAGGTGAGCAGGTTGAGTACTCACGTGTTAAAGTTTCTAACCGTAAACTTGAGCAGGATGGTAAGATCCCAGCTAAGTTCGAACGTGACCTGTTGGGTATCACGAAGGCATCTCTGGCAACAGAATCCTTCATCTCAGCAGCATCGTTCCAAGAAACCACACGCGTACTGACAGAAGCTGCCGTTGCAGGTAAACGTGACGAGCTTCGCGGTCTGAAAGAGAACGTTATTGTGGGTCGTCTGATCCCAGCAGGTACTGGTTTTGCGTATCATCAAGACCGTATCCGTCGCCGTCATCTGAATGATGTTGTGGAAGCGCCACAAGTCAGCGCAGATGAAGCTACGGCTAACCTGGCTGAACTGTTAAATGCAGGGTTCAGCAGCGATAACAATTAAGGCTTATAAGCCTGATTGAAACACAATAATAAAACCGGCGCTTCAATAGCGCCGGTTTTTTTGTAGGTATAAATCAGCAATATAAAATGTCCGTTTTGCCACTAACCCTTATTGGCAGTGATAATGTGAATATGCGGACACGCGAGATAATTGGCTAACTCTGGAAAATAATTATTTGGGGAAGAAATTAAAGGCTCTTTTTTAATTTCATGAAATCCTGCATTCGATCGTAGGTATTTCTAGATATGGCCAACGCCATATCTCTTCATAAATATCGGGTAATGTATCAAAAGAAGAATACTGCAAATTATGTTTGATGGTGTCATTCTCAATGGAAGGCATAACACGATATTTTCGAGTCACCATGTCATGTCCTTAAGTAGAAAAGAATATACATAGTCATTAATATCACAAATATAAATAGCGATAGGATATATGTTTATTTATTAGCTTTTATTATAAAGTGATTAATGTGAACTTATCGCTATGACATTAAATAAATATGAAGAGTAGGTTTAAAAGTTAATTTGCAAATTTAATAAAATAGGTCATGAAAGAAAAATACTATCTCCCTAACTCAAAATTAAATAAATTTAACCATTAATTTTAGAGCATTGTTAGCGACTGCCCTTTCAATATAATCGATAAATATCCAAGTAATAGGCCAAAAATAATAATTAGAAATTTAATTTAAACACGACTAGACTGTTAACCATCGATAATAATAAATAATGGGGTCTTCAGTGCAGAAAAATATAATCAAAAAAAGTAGCTTTATTTCGGGCTTCCAATGGTTTTTCTTTATTTTTTGCAATACCGTTGTTATTCCACCTACACTGCAATCTGCCTTTCATTTATCGGCTGAAACCACATTTGTTATCACCCAATACGCTTTTTTGCTTATTGCATTAGCCTGTTTGCTACAAGCTTTTTTAGGGCACAAACGTGCACTGATGGAAGGTTCGACCGGTTTATGGTGGGCAACAATCTTAACCGTGACGCTATCAGAGTCGATGCAAGGAACCTCTTTAGCAATTATTGGTTGGAGTCTCGCCGTCGGTATTTTTTTATCAGGTATTGTTACTATATTAATAGGGCTAACAGGACTAGGTAACTGGCTCTCTGGCTTATTTAAACCGGGTGTCTTAGTCGTATTTATGTTTTTACTTGGCGCTCAGTTAGTCTCAATTTTCCTAAAAGGGATGTTAGGGCTACCCTTTGGGGTTTCAGATCCTAGCGTTACCGTTAATTATCCAGTTTTCTTTCTTGCCTTTGCAGTGCTGATTTTTGTTATCGCTATGATTGTCTTTCTACCCCCGAGTATTAGCACATACGCTTTACTCTGTGGAACTGTTCTAGGCTGGGGGGCTTACAGCCTGCTATTTCATGGACAAATCTCCACAGTTTCAGAGGCTAAATGGCTACTCTTTCCATTAGGACGGGCAGATGATATTCAACCAAGCATTGTGATCACTGCGATACTGGCAGGTATTTTGAATACCTCAAACACTTTTGGTGCGATACGAGGCAGTGATGTTTTTTATCCGCAAAAAGAGTCGACAAAATCTATTTATCGGCGGAGTTTTGTGACGTCAGGTGTTTTAACTTTATTTTCAGCACCATTAGGTGTTGTGCCGTTTTCACCGTTTGTCTCATCCATTGGTTTGATTACACAGACCAAGGATACTTCGCGGGTCTCTTTTACGATTGGGAGTTTACTGCTGTTATTCGTTGGTGCAGTTGCCGTATTGACCCAGTTTTTTCGTTCATTACCGTTAGCGATTGGTAGCGCGGTGATGTTGGCAACTTATTTGCCATTATTATTCTCTTCTTTTTCATTTCTAGCCGAAATTAAACTGAACGCCCGCAATATTTATCGTTTAGCACTACCATTATTTATCGGTATTTTTTTAATGTCAGCCCCCGATGCTGTCATGGATTCATTACCAATGATGTTTAGTTCATTATTAGGGAATGGTTTGTTAATGGGGATCATTTTGTCGTTGATCCTCGAAAACAGTATTAAGTGGGATAAGATTCATTAACGAATACAGAAAAACCTCATTATGTAGCGTTTATAATGAGGTTAGATCACGCATTAGTACATTGGCGAGCGGAGTTGGTAACGATTTGTTTTGTCGCTAGGTGAGATATAAAACCGGCCATCAAAACTATTCTTATAGGACTTAGCGGGACCAAAAATCCCGATTGATATTGGCATTGAGCCGTAGTTAAATTGATATTGGGCACCCTCTAAATAGATCACGGTGATCTGGTAGTTTGTGAGTGGTTTGGTATATAAAACTAAGCTGTCTTTACTGTTTGAATCCCTTACCATGTGAGGGAGGCTGTAATCCACAGCTTTCATTGTGCCGCGGTAGGAGTAGTAGTATCCCTGAATATTGTTTTTATTTGGGATAGAAAAACGCGCAAAATCGGCATCGGAAATTATGCCAAGTGAATCAAAATACTCACTATAGCCTTCAACTCGTATTTCATGATCTTTACCGAACAATACGACCTGAAAAGGGCGTGTGCCATGAGATACTTTTTGTGCTTTTAATCGGGCAAGCGTTTCTTCTACGGCGAACTCTTCTTCATCAATATTTCTGGCTCCCTGAATTTCCAACATCATTAATTGGATGATTTCACGCGAAGGCGTTGGATGCTTCCAACGAACGTTGGCACAGCCACTCATTAATAATGAAAAGAATAAGACAAAAAGTAGAAAAAACCATTTTTGGGTCATCATATATGATTCATTTGTCGTGAACAGAGAACGGAGTATAGCCCGATAAATGAAACGTAAAAGTAGCCAAAAAAGGGATAAACTTCCTCCTTGAAGTTTATCGGATAAATTAACGCCCTAAATAGCCATCCCAATCTTTCCAGACCGGTTGTAGACCCGAACGAATTAAAGATTCTGCAACTTGTGCGGCACTACGATTATCATGCGGTGCAAATTGTTCCAATTCAGCATGGTCATCGGCATAACCGCCCGGCTGTGTTTTTGAACCCGCACTGACATTATTAATGGCAAGTGGCACAACGTGATCGCGAAAATAAGGCGATTCGCGGGTTGAAAGTGATAGCTCAACATCTGGCGCCAATAAACGAAATGCGCAAATAAGCTGCACAAGTTCAGCTTCACTCATTAAAGAAGCCGGCTCTATACCACCAGCACAAGGGCGTAAACGAGGAAATGAAATAGAATAACGGCTCTGCCAATAGTGTTTTTGGAGATAAATCAGGTGCTCCGCCACCATATAGCAATCGGTGCGCCAACTGTTAGATAAACCAATTAATGCTCCAAGTCCTATTTTATCGATACCAGCCCGCCCTAAACGGTCAGGGGTCTCCAGCCGCCAATGAAAATCCTGTTTTTTACCTTTCAAATGATGTAGTTGATAAGCTGGCTCGTGGTAAGTCTCTTGATACACCATCACACCATCTAGTCCTAATGTCTTGAGTTCAGCGTACTCTTCGGTGCTCAGTGGCTGAACTTCCATCATCAAGGCGCTAAAATAGCGGCGTATTGTGGGTAAATGCTCACGAAAATAATCCATGCCCACTTTATTTTGATGCTCCCCTGTGACTAACAACAGGCTATCAAAACCAATTTTACGGATTGTCTCGCACTCATTAATGATTTCGTTTTTATCGAGCGTTTTTCGTTTAATGCGATTACTCATTGAAAAACCACAATATGTACAATCATTAGCGCATAGATTTGATAAATACAGTGGCACATAGAACCCCACGGTATTACCAAAACGTTGCCGTGTTAGCTTTTGGGCTTTCTGCGCTAATTGCTCAATAAAAGGGCGAGCGGCAGGGGAGAGCAATGCCATAAAATCATCAAGTGTTAAAGTATCGCTAGCAAGAGCCTGCTCAACATCTCGCGTATTTTTGGCATAAATTTGTAAGGTTAGGTCATCCCAATTTAGCTGCTGCCAGCGTTGGCGAAAGCTGCTGTTCATTGTAATGCTCCCAAAAACTCGGTTAATGGGCTTGAAGCTTCAGCATGTTGTTTCGGGCTAGCAAGGCCAGCGCGTCGGGCAAGCTCTGCGGCTTCAAGGGAGACTTTAAAAGCTTGAGCCATGAGCACAGGATCTTTTGCTACAGCGATGGCGGTATTGACTAGTACGGCATCGGCCCCCATTTCAATCGCTTCGATCGCATGGCTAGGTGCGCCAATCCCAGCATCAACCACTACGGGGATCGTCGATTGCTCAATAATGATCCGTAACATCTCTTTGGTGACTAAACCTTTATTGGTGCCAATCGGTGCACCAAGTGGCATTACGGCTGCACAACCGACTTCTTCGAGACGACGACACAGCACAGGGTCAGCACTGCAATAAGGCAGTACCACAAACCCTTCTTTTACGAGTTGTTCGGCAGCAATTAAGGTTTCGACGGGGTCGGGTAAGAGATATTTCACATCGGGGTGAATTTCTAGTTTAACCCAATGAGTTCCCAACGCTTCACGGGCAAGGCGTGCGGCAAAAATAGCTTCTTGGGCATTTTTCGCACCAGAAGTATTAGGGAGCAGTCTTACCCCAATCTCTTGCAAAGGCTTTAAAATGCCATCGTCATTGCCACGTAAATCTATACGTTTCATCGCCATGGTAACAAGCTGACTGCCTGATGCAGTGATTGCGTTTTGCATCAATGTTGGATTGGCAAATTTTCCTGTGCCAGTAAAGAGGCGTGACTGAAAAGTCACATCGGCAATTTTTAACATGATTAGCCTCCAGCGATAGCTTGAAACAATAAGATATTGTCTTGGTCATTCACGAGGTGTGAATCCCATTGATGACGAGGAATGATCACTTGGTTGATGGCCAAAGCCGTGCCGACCGTACTGCGCTCTAGAGAAGCGAGTAATTGAGACACGGTTAATGGCGCATCAAACTCCATTGGCTGGTCGTTAATTATAAGGCGCATGTTTCTTCTCGGCAGATTGGACATTGAATGGACGGTGTCAGTTGCAAGGTATTCCATTGCTGCTGTTTACCATCAAATAAACGCAATTTACCGCTTAGCGAGGAAGGCAATCCGACTAATAATTTGATGGCCTCTAAGGCTTGCAATGTGCCTATGACCCCCACGACAGGGCCAAGTACACCAGCGGTACGGCAGTTACGCTGAGGCTCCGTCTGGTCAGGGTATAAACATGCGTAACAGCCGTGATTAAAGGGTGGCTCAAGCACCATAAGCTGCCCACCAAACCCCACGGCACTGCCACTAACCAATGTTTTATTTGCCATGACACAGGCCGCATTAACGGCATGGCGAGTGGCCATGTTATCGCAACAATCGAGAACTAAATCGACTTGCTCAACCAAGGGAAGCAATGTGTGAATATCTAACTTTTGTTGTAAGACATGGGTATGGATCAGTGGATTAAGATCTTGTAGTCGTTTTGCGGCAAGTTTGGCTTTAGATTGAGGAATGTCCTCAGTGCCATATAAAACTTGCCGCTGTAGATTAGAAAGGTGTAGCTCGTCGTGATCCGCAAGCCATAACTCACCGACGCCAGCGGCTGCTAAATAAAGTGATGCCGGTGCGCCTAAACCACCAAGGCCAACAATCAGTACCTTACTCGTTTTAAGTTTGCCTTGTCCTTCAGGGCCGATATCTTCAAGCAGTAGCTGGCGGCTATAACGCATAAATTCATGATCATTTAACATGATGAACTCCTCGAATTAACCCGCCATCACGAGAGCGTGTGGGCGGGTTTGATTCAGGTAATCAGTGATTTTCTACGAGGCGTAAAAGGGTTTTTGTTGCCTCTAGCCAATCATCTGCTTTGGTAATTGCACTCACTAAGGCGACACTTCCAACACCGGTTGCGAGCACTGCTGGCACTCTATCGATAGAGATACCGCCAATCGCGACCGTGGGGTAATCGGGAGTCGCTTCTACCATGGTTTTGAGTGTCTCCAATCCTTGAGGTGCTGAGGGCATTTTCTTGGTTTCTGTTGGGAAAATATGCCCCATCGCAATATAAGAAGGGCGCACGGATTTAGCGATAGCAAGCTCATGTTGATCATGAGTTGAGATGCCTAAACGTAGCCCAGCTTGATGAATAGCCAATAGGTCGGTGGTTTCCAGATCTTCTTGCCCAAGATGAACACCATAGGCACCGAGCTCGATAGCTAAGCGCCAATAGTCATTGATAAATAGCCGCGCATGATGCTTTTCACCGAGAGCAATCGCTCGTTGGATATCATCACGCACTTCATCATCATGCTTATCTTTAATACGTAGCTGGATAGTCGTTACGCCTGCATTAAGCAAGCGTTCAATCCATTCTACAGAGTCGACCACAGGATAAAGCCCCAATCGTTGCTCAGTGGGAGCAAAGGGAGTGCTAGGCAATTTTTTCATCGGACACGACCTCGGCACTGTGATACAACTCGCTGCCATGAGCGCGGAAAGCTTCGGACATTTGCTCCATGCCAGCTTCCTTTTGCGCCGCATAATCACGGACTTCTTGTGAAATTTTCATTGAGCAGAATTTAGGACCACACATAGAGCAGAAATGGGCAACTTTCCCTGACGCTTGTGGCAGGGTTTCATCGTGATAAGCACGTGCGGTATCTGGGTCGAGAGCTAGGTTAAATTGATCTTCCCAGCGGAACTCAAAACGCGCTTTAGACATAGCATTATCACGAATTTGTGCTCCGGGATGCCCTTTCGCGAGGTCGGCAGCATGAGCCGCAATTTTATAGGTGATTAGCCCTTGTTTAACATCCTCTTTATTTGGTAAGCCCAAATGCTCTTTTGGGGTGACATAACAGAGCATTGCACAGCCAAACCAGCCGATCATGGCTGCCCCAATACCTGATGTAAAATGGTCATAACCGGGAGCGATATCGGTAGTTAGTGGGCCGAGGGTATAAAATGGCGCTTCATGACAATGTTCAAGCTCTTCCGTCATGTTGCGGTGGATCATCTGCATTGGCACATGTCCTGGGCCTTCAATCATCACTTGCACGTCATATTCCCAAGCAATTTTTGTAAGCTCACCAAGGGTATGCAGTTCAGCAAATTGGGCTTCATCGTTAGCATCTTGAATTGACCCTGGGCGTAAACCATCACCTAATGACAGTGATACATCATAGGCTGCACAAATCTCACAAATTTCACGGAAATTTTCATATAAGAAGTTTTCTTGGTGATGAGAGAGGCACCATTTCGCCATGATCGAGCCACCACGGGAGACAATACCGGTTAAACGTTTCGCCGTCATAGGGACATAGCGCAGGAGCACACCTGCATGGATAGTAAAGTAATCGACCCCTTGTTCGGCCTGTTCAAGCAGTGTATCGCGGAACATTTCCCACGTGAGATTTTCGGCAACCCCATTAACCTTTTCGAGTGCTTGATAAATAGGCACAGTACCAATTGGCACTGGACTGTTACGTAGGATCCACTCACGAGTTTCATGAATATAACGACCAGTAGACAGATCCATAACGGTATCGGCTCCCCAGCGGGTAGACCAAATCAGTTTTTCAACCTCTTCTTCAATGGAAGAAGTCACCGATGAGTTACCGATATTGGCGTTCACTTTCACTAGGAAGTTGCGACCAATAATCATTGGCTCAGATTCAGGGTGATTGATATTGGCTGGGATGATGGCACGGCCCGCGGCAACTTCTTGGCGGACAAATTCCGGCGTGATGTTTTCAGGCAGATTTGCACCAAATGATTGTCCGGGGTGCTGCTGTCTTAAAACGTCACCACGAATACGTTCACGTCCCATATTTTCGCGAATGGCGATAAATTCCATTTCAGGGGTAATAATACCTTGGCGTGCATAATGAAGCTGTGTTACACAGCGACCCTTCATCGCTTTCAATGGGTGGGGGCGATGATTAAATCGTAAGTGATCGAGACCCGCGTCGGCAAGTCGCTGCTGCGTAAAATCTGAGCTGAGGGTATCAACCGGAACAGTATCATTACGCTCGCGGATCCAACCTTCACGGATCTTTTTTAATCCTTTATGAACATTTAATTCTGCGGCTGGGTCGCCATAGGGGCCTGAAGTATCATAAACAGGAACAGGCTCATTATCTTCAAATTGAGGATTATCTTTATCGCCGCCAATGAGGGTTGGTGAGAGCTGGATTTCTCGCATTGGCACTTGGATATCGTCTCTTGAACCTGTTAGGTAGATACGTTTTGAATTAGGGAAGGATACGCCAGAAACCGTATTGATAAAGTTTTCGGCCGCATCACGTTGTGCTTTGCGCGTTCTTGCAGGCGCCGCTTTAGGAGAAAGATCGCTTGTAGGGATAATATTATTTTGGGACATAGCAATTTCCTGACATTGTCACGAGCGATTACGCGTATATGGGCGTAGCACTCAGGTTTATCGTAAGAAAGTTGCTTGTCTGGAGTTCGGATGGAGTAATGGTATGGCGTTGCGTGTTCATTTTGTTAGCTGACGTTTGCTGTGTTGCGTATGAGTTGTCAGCCTAAATATGCAAAAGCAAATAACCAAAATTGTTACGCTGAATGATTACTCTTGTTCCCTTCGCAGGTATTAACCCGATCAGGTTCCGCGGATCCCGAATTAACGGTCTCAGCCCGTAGCTTTCGCCACTAGGCACTCCGACAAGATGGACCTAGTATAAGAGGTGCAAAAAAAATATTCAAACTTCCCAGTGATATTGTGTCCAATGTTGTTCGGTGGCGACTTGGCAAAGACGCGCGTCACCATTTACGATAAACACCTCATCGGCAAATTGGCACATGGGCAGATCATTGGCGGAATCGGTATAGAAATAAATATAGGCATCGGTAATTGGCTGGTGGCTGATCCACTGAAGCAGGCGTTTGACTTTGCCTGCTTTAAAAGTCGCAATGCCTTCTATTTCGGTGCTGTAACCGCCATTTTTCTGCTTGATGTCGATTCCCATCACGACATCAGCAGCGAATCGTTCGGCTATCTTTTTCACAATAAAAGAAACGGTTGCAGAGATCACAATGATCGGGATCCCTTGCTTTCGATACTGCTCGATTGTGCGGATCCCTTCGGGATATATACGTGGCACGATCATGCTCTCAACAAAATCATCTAACCAGAGATCAACTTGCTCGATGCTGAACCCAGATAGCGATTGCAGGCTAAAACGCAGGTAAGTCGCCATATCTAGGGAGCCTGAGTTATATTGTGCCATCATTTGTTTGTCGGCTTCGACAAAACGCGGGTCGGTGATAATTTGCTTATCCCACAGGTATTGTGTCCACAGTACGCTGCTATCCCCCTGAATTAGGGTGTCATCTAAATCAAAAACCGCCAATTTGTTTTGCATTGTGCCTCTTTTATCTCGTTTGCTAACGTAGTGCGCGAATTTCGTTCTTATTAAACATTAACTCAAGGCGTGTACCGGGTTCAAATAGTCTTTCAGATGAGCGATTTAACAAATCAACCGTCATATTGCCTGCCGCGGTATTGACGGAATAACGAATAATATTACCTAACAGTTGATGATCTAAAATAATCGCATCGACGGGCTGTGAAATATGCTCACCGTAATGTCGCCCTGCTTCTTTAACATAGATGGATTCTGGGCGAATAGCGAGCGTACCTTGCAAATTAAGCCCGAGTAGCGCATTGGCTTTGTCAGCCTCCACAAGGTTGTAATTGCCCATAAAACGCGCCACAAACTCATTGGCTGGTTGCGTGTAGATATTCTCAGCTGTATCGTTCTGGATAATCGCCCCTTTATTCATTAAAAAGATGCGATCAGACATGATCATGGCTTCATCTTGATCATGAGTAACAAAAATGGTCGTCAATTTTAACTCACGTTGGATATGACGGATCTGTTGGCGCAGATGTTTACGAATACGCGCATCTAATGCCGAAAGTGGCTCATCCAATAGCAATATTTGGGGCTTCATCACCAATGCACGAGCAAGGGCGACACGTTGCCGCTGTCCACCCGAAAGCTGGTGAGGAAATTGCTGCTCTTTACCTTGCAACTCAACCATTTCAATAACGTCTGCAACCGCTTTATTGCGCTCAGTGCTGTTGACTTTACGCATTTTTAGGCCGAAGGCGATATTGTCTTCAACTGTCATATTCGGGAATAACGCATAACTTTGAAAGACCATGCCAACGCCTCGCTGCTGGGCTGCTTGGTGCGTGATGTTTTGGCGATTGATATACAGGTCACCATTATCAGGTTGTTCGAGTCCGGCAATACAACGCAATAAGGTCGATTTTCCACAGCCGCTAGGCCCTAACAGGGTAATAAATTCGCCTTTTTCTATTGTGAATTGAATATTAGAGAACACCTGATTTTGACCAAATGATTTACTCAAATTTTCAGCAATAACATAACTCATTATTCATCTCCCGAACGGCTCATCCGCGTGGCGAGCCATGTGAGTAACAAGGTAAATAAGAAATAAGACATCACCAACGCAGAGGTAAAGTGACCGCTGGTTTGACGCATATTAAATAAGTAGATTTGCAATGTTTCATAACGTGTTCCCACCAAAATGTTGGCAAACACAAACTCACCCATCAAAAATGAAAATGAGATCAGTAATGAGACTAGTAATCCTTTGCGAATATTCGGTAATACTATTAATAAGAAAGCCTTAAAGGTACTTGCTCCGAGTAAATGCGCGGCATCCATTAAGTCATGTAAATTAATGCCTTGGAAGCTATTAGCGAGTGCACGGTACATGAAAGGTAGGGTGATAGTGAAATAAGTACCAATTAATATCCATGGCGTACCAACCAACATAAATGGCTCATCAGCAAATATTTGTAATAGACCCACCGATGACACCACAGGGGGAATAGCAAAAGGCAGGATGATCAGTAAATCCATCAGCCCCTTTAATTTCGGGAAGCGGTAAAACACGGCAAATGCCATTGGTAAAATGACCAGTGTGCTAACCAACAAAGTACTAAAACAGATGAGCAGCGACCGCCCAAAAGCATACAGAAATCGAGGGTCTTGCCATAACTGTAAATACCATTTTATCGATAAGGCATCCGGTAAAACGGTCGCTCCCCATTGTGTAGAAATTGAATAAATAAAAGTGGCAACAATAGGTAGAGCTAATAACAAAACAACACTAATAAGAATGAATTTATGTAGCCAAAGGCCGGAAGAGCCATTTGGCTTGGCGGTAAGATTATGACTTGGCATGATAACTCCGTTTTAATAGCCAATGATGGATGGCAGTGATAAATCCAAGAATAGCAATTAGTAAAACGGATAATGCTGCTGCTAAATTAGGCTCTAAATAAAGGTCGCCGGAGACTAAGCTAGCAATACGGATGGTCACTAGATTGTAATTGCCACTCATCAGGGCGTAAGTGCTCGCGTAAGCCCCAACGGCATTAGCAACTAAAATAATAAAAGTACCAAGTAATGCGGGAGCGAGTACGGGGATAGCAACGTTGCGCCAATAAGATAATTTACTGGCTCCCATGGTTTTAGCCGCATCTTCCCACTCTGGTTTCAACGCATCAAAGGCAGGATAAAGCAACAAAATACCCAGAGGAATTTGAAAGTAGATATACAGCAGCATTAACCCACTTGCGCTATAAATATCGAAATCCTCAATAATTCCCCAAGATTTCAATTGCAGGGTAATTGCGCCATTGACCCCAAGTATGATGATAAAAGCAAAGGCAAGGGGAACACCGCTAAAGTTACTCGCCATTGTGGTGAAGGAAATCATCATACTGCGTACTCTGCCTTGCATTTTATAGATGGAAAATGCCGTTAATGTAGAAATGAATAGCCCGATGACACTACAGACAATCGATAACCAGAGGGTGTTCTCAAAGGCTTGCAGATAAAAATCGTTGGTGAAAATATCAAGGTAGTTGTCGACTGACCAAGCTTCTTCATAAATAAAGCTATTGATAAATACCCAAATCATAGGGGCGATTTGAAACAAGCAAAACAATGTAATAAATGGCAGTGTTAATAAGGCTGATCCCCAATGAAAACGTGATAAGTGTTTCTTTAACATTGCGGCTTTCCCTTGTTGGTGGTTTGCTTGTTCACAAGGTACGCTAACGTCGGCCATTAATTATCTCCTACCAATAATGTGTGACAGACTGTTTTATCGCCATATTCAATTCCGAGTAAGGCGCAAACCGTGCCACAAATCGCAGTTTGCTTCACCATACACTGTTCTTGATGTGAAAATTGCTCGCCAATAACAAACAGAGGAACAGCGCGCTCTTCAGGTAATATACCGCCATGGCTACGATCACTGTTCATGCCATGATCACTCGTGACAATAATTTGATAGCCTTGCTCAATCCATTGAGGTAAGTAATTTGACAAAATAGTGTCGGCTTGCCGCGCCGCGTTACGATATTGTGAGGAATCAAAACCAAACTTATGGCCTGTATCATCAATATTCATCGGATGGATCAGTAAAAAATCAGGCGAGTATTGAGTGCGCAGGTATTCCGCATCCATAAATAGGTGGCTGTCTGGATAATGGTCTGCTTGGTAAAAACAACCATGCTGGATAGCGAGTTGCTTATCATTGGTAAAACGGTCTCGAGTCGCAACAAAAGGTGCTCGGTTATATAGCTCGCTGACCCAATAATAAGCCGCGGCTGCCGTTGTTTTACCTGCTCTCTTGGCTAAAGAAAAAATACTATCAAAGTGGGAGAGTCGCACGACGTCATTGTTAACGATACCGCTATCGACAGGGGAAACTCCCGTCAAAATACATTCATATAAAGGGCGTGACATAGAGGGTAGCTCACACTCCACTTTATAGAGCGTTGCTCGATCAGCTTCGATCAGTCCATTGAGGTAGCCCATACAATCATGGGCTACTGGGTAACTCAAGCCATCGAGAACAACAAGGATCACTTTATCAGACATAAGATATTTTCTTCCTAAGTGACATTACTGCTGGTGGATTAACACTTGCTGTTGCCACATTTTGGGGAGTTTGCGAGACGACTTTTCCCAGCCATCCGCATCGTTAATTGGGCGAACATTTTTGTACTGCTCATCCGGTAACAATTTGGCTTTAATCTCTTCGGGGAGGGAGAGGTATTCAGCACGAATTGGGCGGGCGTAGCCTTCAGCTAGGTTAATTTGCCCCTGATCGCTAAAAATAAATTCACGTGCTAACTTCGCGGCATTTGGATTTTTGGCATATTTATTAATGATAGTGGTATAGCCTGAGATAACTGAACCATCAGAAGGAATGACAACGGTAAAGCGGTCACGATTGATCTGATCACGATAATTCAGCGCATTGAAATCCCAAAGAATACCGACGGCAACTTCGCCTTTTTCAATATTTGCAACGGTTGGATCATTCACGGAAAGACGTTTTTGCTTGGCAAGTTCAGCAAAAAACGCAATAGCTGGCTGTAAGTTATTTTCATCACCACCGCGCGCATAGGCCGCTGCTAATACTGCATTGTTAGCTTGAGCTGCGATACCAACATCACCAACAGTGACTTTATATTTACCTTTTAGCAAATCATCCCAGCTTTTTGGCGCATCTTTAACTAGCTCATTATTGATCATGAAAGCAATGGTGCCCGTATAAGCCAGTGCCCAATGGCCTTCTTTATCTTTTGCCCAATCAGGGATTTGTGACCATGTGGTTGGTTTATAAGGTTGGGTAACGCCTTTCTGTACGGCAACAGGGCCAAAGGAGGCGCCGACATCGCCAATATCTGCGGTAGCATTATTTTTTTCAGCGGCAAACTTAGCAATCTCTTGCGCTGAACTCATATCCGTATCTTGGTGCTTTAATCCATAGGTTTTTTCGAGATCTTGCCAAGTTCCTTTCCAGTTAGCCCAAGTATCTGGCATTCCAACACTGTATACTTGACCTTCTTTTTTAGCGGCTTCAATCAAGGCGGTTAAATCGTTATCGGCTGCTAAAGCAGCACTTGACGCGGTTAATGAAAGTAAAACTGCGGGTACAATCGTTTTCATTTTATCTCTCACTGTATAGAGGAGTTATATTGGTTAGTTAGTATGCTAATTTTCCAAGGTGACAGTGAGTTGACGGTTTTGTGACACTTTTTCGATGTTTTAGGGAAAAAACTGTCTAAAAAGTGTCAAAAACACTAACTAAAAATGATTAAGTACAACGACTAGATTACATTTTGTGAAAAAAGCGTATCTTTATAGAAAAAGATGAAATCCTTTTATACCAATAAAAGATGTAAAAAATGACAAAAGTGACATTAACTGGAACAGAGAAAGGTTGGTGGTTTGTTTGCTTTGCTGGGCGCTTATGGTTACCACAAGGAGATGCTCCTAGGGGGAGTGCAAAAGATTGGTCACTGTCTGGGAAGATAGCAACACCGATTGGTGAATGGCAAGGTGAGGTTGTTTGGCTAATTGCTGAAAAAATGCCAACAGATATGGCTTCACCGCGCTTATTAGCATCACAAGATGAGGGATTATTTCGTTTAGCTGGACGTGGAGTACAGTTAGCGGAGTTTTATCGTTCCCATCGTTACTGCGGTTATTGCGGCACCGCAATGCGTCATAGTACGACTGAGTGGGCTTGTCTTTGTGACCATTGCCATGAACGCTATTACCCACAAATTGCGCCTTGCATTATTGTTGGCATCCGTCGTGGTGACCATATATTGCTAGCACAGCACCGCCGCCATACTCAAAACCCTCTCTTTACCGTACTTGCGGGTTTTGTTGAAGTGGGTGAGACACTGGAAGAAGCGGTAGCACGAGAAGTCATGGAAGAAAGCGGGATCACAATACGTAATATTCGTTATGTGTCTTCTCAGCCTTGGCCTTTCCCTCACTCATTAATGATGGGGTTTCTGGCTGACTATGACAGCGGCGAAATTAAGGTTGACCCGAATGAACTCGTGAGTGCCGCGTGGTATCACTACAATGAATTACCTAAAATTCCTCCGAGTGACACAATCGCAAGGCGATTAATTGAAGATACGGTGGCTTTATGTCGCCAAGAGGACGCCTAAACGTGCGAATTGCTTAGGCGCTGATATTGTTGTGTGTAACATGCTACAATAGCGGCCCTTAGCCATTTGCGGCGGCCACTGACTATAATGGAGTAAATAATGACTGAGTTGAAAAATGACCGCTATCTACGTGCTTTGCTACGTCAGCCTGTAGATACCACCCCTGTATGGATGATGCGTCAAGCAGGGCGTTACCTACCGGAGTACAAAGCAACGCGTGCACAGGCTGGTGATTTTATTTCTCTGTGTAAAAACACCGAGTTAGCGTGTGAAGTGACACTTCAACCGTTACGTCGTTTTCCATTAGACGCCGCAATCCTATTTTCTGATATCTTAACCATCCCTGATGCTATGGGGCTAGGCCTCTATTTTGAGACGGGTGAAGGGCCTCGTTTCAAAAAGCCAATCACTTGCCTAAATGATATAAAAAACATACCAGTACCTGATCCGGAAATGGAACTGGGCTATGTTATGGATGCGGTAAGAGCAATCCGTAAAGCGCTAAAGGGGGATGTACCTCTTATCGGTTTTTCGGGGAGTCCGTGGACATTAGCCACTTACATGGTCGAAGGTGGCAGCAGTAAAGCGTTCACAAAAATTAAAAAAATGATGTATGAAGACCCGAATGCGCTCCACTTATTACTGGATAAACTCGCTGATAGCGTGATTTTATATTTAAATGCGCAAATTCGGGCAGGGGCTCAATCCATCATGATTTTTGATACATGGGGTGGCGTGCTAACTAAACGTGATTATTTACAATTCTCTCTTCATTACATGCATAAGATCATTGATGGCCTAATACGTGAAAATGAAGGCCGCCGTGTGCCTGTGACCCTATTTACAAAAGGCGGTGGGCAATGGCTAGAGGAGATGGCTGCAACAGGTTGTGATGCTCTAGGTCTTGATTGGACCACTGAAATTGCGGATGCCCGTCGTCGAGTCGGTGACAAAGTGGCACTACAGGGAAATATGGATCCATCAATGCTTTATGCTCCGATACCGCGCATTGAAGAAGAAGTACAAAATATTTTGGCAGGCTTCGGGCAAGGTAATGGACATGTCTTTAATTTAGGTCATGGTATCCATCAAGATGTTCCCCCTGAGCATGCAGGTGCTTTTGTTGATGCCGTCCACCGTTTTTCCCGCCAATACCATCAATAACTGATCGGTTTTTTGATAGCGTACTCACAGATCCTTGTAAGTACGCTGTTATCTTCTATCATTAATCGTTAATCATAATAAGTATTGAGCACATCATGGCCATAGACACTCGATTGTTGCGACAAGAGCAAACGGATAAAGCACAGCTTATTGTATTGAATGAAAACAATATACAGCCGATTTTTATCGGTGGTGCTGATGTGGGCTTTGAGCAGCAAGGTACTGTCACTCGTGCGGTGATCGCCGTTCTGTCATGGCCTGATTTGCAATTGGTTGAGTATCAGATTGCGCTAGTACCCACACAATTACCTTATATTCCGGGTTTGCTCTCTTTTCGTGAAGTGCCTGGATTGATGGCAGCTTGGCAACAACTGCATCATAAACCTGAATTGGTGTTAGTTGATGGTCAAGGGATCGCCCATCCTCGTCGTTTCGGTGTTGCGTGTCACTTTGGCTTACAGGCTGATGTGCCAACCATTGGAGTCGCAAAAAGTCGATTGTACGGTGACTATGAAGCAGTGAGTGAAGCTCAGGGAAGTTTTCAACCATTACGGCATGGCGAAAATCAGCTTGGTTGGGTGCTGAGAAGTAAAAAAAGATGCAATCCTTTGTTTATTTCACCGGGTCATAAGATGAGTGTCAGTGCTTCTCGTGAGTGGGTTGAACGCTGTTTAAAGGGGTATCGGCTACCTGAGCCAACGCGACTTGCTGATGGAATAGCCTCTAATAGGTCGTTTTTTGAGCGAATGAAAGAGAAATCCGGCTAATTATCAGCAAAATATGTGGTATTGGCAGATTTTCAGGTAAACTGCGATGTATTGAGATTGATGAGTCTGAAATTATGTTAAGAAATCCCATCCATTTGAGGTTGGAAAAACTAGAAAGCTGGCAACATGTTACTTTTATGGCATGCCTGTGCGAACGAATGTACCCCAACTACCAAATGTTTTGTCAGCAAAGTGAATTTACTGACGCAAAGGTTTATCGGTCTATACTTGATTTGGTATGGGAAACGCTGGTCGTTAAAGACAGTAAAATTAATTTCGACAATCAGCTCGAAAAATTAGAAGAAATTATACCGTCAGCAGATGATTTTGATTTCTACGGTGTTTATCCAGCCATCGATGCTTGTATCGCTTTAGGTGAAGTGGTTCATGCAAAATTAAGTGGCGAAACACTGAGCCATGCTATTGCGGTTAGCGAAACATCGATTCGTACTGTTGCGATGCTGGAAATGACCCAAGCTGGTAGGGAAATGTCAGAGGAAGAGCTGAAAGAATTATCCTCAATTGAGGAAGAGTGGGATATCCAGTGGGAAATTTTCCGTTTACTGGCTGCCTGTGAAGAGCGAGACTTAGAGTTAATTAAAGGATTAAAATCTGACCTCCGTGAAGCGGGGGTTAGCAATATTGGTATTACTGTAGGCTAGTTTTTAGCGTTTCATTGATGAAAACGTGACTTAGCGCAGTAATGCTGATGACTAAGACTTCACATTTGCCCCTAGACTGGTCTACATTTAGGGGCAAGAAGAGAAGTGGCTATCGGGGGCGTGTATCAGGGGCTGTCAATTTGGCATATCCGACGCACTCGATGCTTTGCAAACGATAAACACACTGTGTAAGGATAATTTATGAACAAGACTGAATTAGTTGATGCTATCGCAGAATCAGCAGACCTGACAAAAGTACAGGCTAAAGCAGCATTAGAATCAACTCTGAATGCTATTTCAGAAACGCTGAAAAAAGGCGAGCAAGTACAACTGGTCGGTTTCGGTACTTTCAAAGTCAGCCACCGTGCAGAGCGTACCGGTCGTAACCCGCAAACTCGCGAAGAGATCACTATCCCAGCAACTAATGTTCCTGCTTTCTCTGCCGGTAAAGCACTGAAAGAAGCGGTAAAATAATTAAGTTGCAAACTAGAATTATCAGGGGGGGGAGTCAACGACCCCTTTTGTTCATTCGGAAAGGGTTGCTGGTATTGGGAGCCATCTCAATGCTCAGCGCCTGTTCTTCTCGTAACAACTTTCCCGAGTTTAGTGCGAGTGGATTTATTGCGGATGATGGTGTAATCCGTATGTGGCGTCTTAATGACGCAAAAAATGACCCTCAAGTGCTTATGGTTGTTTACAGCCCTTACAAAGGCACTGATACTTCTGTTAATTTCTTCGAGTACCGAGCAGGCCAGCTTTGGCAAATTCGTAGCCAAATCTTAAATGCGGGTGAGCAAGAAATGATGGAACAACTCCGTTTTAACAAAAACGATGATGTGATCTTTATGCAACGAGTCGAAAAAGATCGCAAAACCGCACTTTCTTCCGATGACATTATCCGTTGGCGTTTTGAAGCAAAACGTATTTTAGATATTAATACTGCTTTGGTAGTCGGTGGTGTGAAACTATACCAAGGCCGTTGGTCACAAAACCAAGTCGTCACTTGTGGCGGTGATGTCAAAAAAGTCGAATTTGAACCTTATGCACAAAATTGGTTAGAAAGCCGAACAAAAGTTTGGCATAAACAGCTGAATATTGCTTGGTTAGAATCCCCTGAAGGGAATCAACTTTTGATGGTTGCGGATACCGATTTTTGCCGCTGGCAGCCTAGTAAAGATTCATTGTAATCTCACCGCTCGTCGTCTTTCGCATCCTAACGTTGTTGGCTTCAGCAACTCACCTCAGTCACATATTTGTGTATACCCCCGAGGATAAATTACTTTGTCGCCTAGTTAGGCTACGAAATACTCAGCGCTTTCGCCTGTTAGAAATAAAAAAGCTGATAAAGCGGCTGTTTATCAGCTTAGTGAGTTTAGCTTCTGTGCTCGCTATTTCAGGCGTGCGACGGCACGATAACCAATATCTTTACGGTAAAAACTGCCATCCCAATGAATATTTTCAGCGGCTTGATAGGCTTTTTGTTGAGCTTGGGCGATATCATTACCGAGTGCTGTGACACAAAGAACACGGCCTCCGGCAGTGATGACCTTATCATCTTTCATTTTAGTGCCAGCATGAAATACTTTGCTATCCGCCATTTCTTCGGTCGGCAAACCGTGGATCACATCACCTTGGCGGTAATCACCTGGATAACCTCCGGCAGCAATTACCACACCGAGAGCAGGGCGTTCATCCCATAAGGAATCTTTACCTGCTAGCTCACCTTTTGCCCCTGCAAGACACAACTCGACTAAATCAGATTGTAAACGCATCATGATAGGTTGAGTTTCAGGATCGCCAAAACGGCAGTTAAATTCGATAACTTTAGGGTTACCAGCCTTATCAATCATTAAACCCGCATAGAGGAAACCTTGATAACGATGCCCCTCGGCATCCATACCTTTTACTGTTGGATAGATGATTTGTTCCATGACACGCTGGTGAATTTCATTTGTCACAACGGGGGCCGGTGAATATGCGCCCATGCCGCCAGTGTTAAGACCTGTATCACTATCGCCAACACGTTTATGGTCTTGGCTAGTTGCCATTGGAACGACATTTTCGCCGTCCACCATCACAATAAAACTTGCTTCTTCACCGTCTAAGAACTCTTCAATCACGATACGGTGACCTGCATCACCAAATGCGTTACCAGCAAGCATATCGTGCACAGCATCTTTAGCTTCAGCCAGCGTCATCGCGACAATGACACCTTTACCTGCGGCAAGACCATCAGCCTTAATAACAATCGGTGCGCCGACGTTATCCAGATACGCCAAAGCAGGTTCGATTTCAGTAAAATTTTGGTAAGCGGCTGTCGGTATTTTGTGACGAGCTAAAAAGTCTTTCGTAAAAGCTTTCGAACCTTCGAGCTGTGCGGCGCCTTGAGTCGGACCGAAAATGGTTAGCCCTGCTTTTTGGAACGCATCAACGACCCCAATGACCAGTGGTGCTTCTGGGCCAACAATCGTTAGGCCGATTTGTTGCTCTTTCGCAAATTTTAATAATTCATCGATATCCGTTGCTGAGATAGCCACGTTTTCAAGATTAGGCTCTAATGCAGTTCCAGCATTACCCGGAGCCACATAAACTTTGTCAGCAAGTGGTGATTGTGCGGCTTTCCATGCTAGGGCGTGTTCACGACCACCGCCGCCAATAATTAAAATATTCATACTTAACTCCACATGATTAATGGCGGAAATGGCGCATATTAGTGAAAATCATGGCGATGCCGTGCTCGTTAGCCGCTTCAATCACTTCGCTATCGCGGATTGAACCACCTGGCTGGATCACACAGGTCACGCCAACGGCTGCCGCTGCGTCAATACCGTCACGGAACGGGAAGAATGCGTCGGAGGCCATTGCACAACCTGCAACTTCTAAGCCTTCATCTGCGGCTTTAATACCTGCAATTTTCGCAGAATACACTCGGCTCATTTGCCCTGCACCAATGCCAATAGTCATATCATTTTTGGCATAAACAATCGCGTTCGACTTAACGAATTTAGCGACTTTCCAACAGAATAGGGCATCTTTAAATTCACGCTCAGTGGGTTGGCGTTTAGTCACAACACGTAGCTCGTCAGGTTCAACCATACCAAGGTCACGGTCTTGGACCAATAAACCACCGTTAACACGTTTAAAATCTAATCCTGCAACAGGTTTATCCCACTCACCACATGTAAGTACACGCACATTTTGCTTGGTCGCTAATACTGAAAGAGCATCATCGGCAACCGTTGGTGCAATAATAACTTCTACAAATTGGCGCTCAATAATCGCTTCTGCTGTTGCCTTATCAAGCTGACGGTTAAAGGCAATGATGCCACCAAATGCAGACGTTGGATCCGTTTTAAACGCGCGATCGTAAGCTGCATGAATATTATTACCAATAGCAACACCGCAAGGGTTGGCATGTTTGACGATAACGCAAGCTGGCTCTTCGAAAGATTTAACACATTCTAAAGCGGCGTCCGTATCAGCAATATTGTTATAAGAGAGAGCCTTACCTTGCAGCTGTGTCGCCGTGGCGATTGATGCCTCTTTAGGGTTCTCTTCTATATAAAAAGCGGCATCTTGGTGACTATTTTCACCGTAACGCATGTCTTGTTTTTTGATAAAGTTTAAATTCAACGTACGAGGGAAACGTCCCGATGGTTGCGTTGTATCGCCATAATAAGGGGTGACTAATTCGCCAAAGTAGTTGGCTATCATACTGTCATAAGCGGCAGTATGTTCGAACGCTTTAATAGCAAGGTCAAAACGAGTAGACCAATTTAAAGAGTTATCGTGGTTATCCAATTCTTCAATGATTTTTTCATAATCATTGCTGCTCACAACAATCGCGACATCTTTATGGTTTTTAGCGGCTGAGCGCACCATTGTGGGGCCGCCGATATCAATATTTTCAACAGCATCTTCTAGGGTGCAGTTAGGCTTAGCGACGGTTTGTGCAAAGGGGTACAGATTGACAACAACCATATCAATCGGTTCGATATTATGTTGCTGCATAATGGCATCATCAATGCCACGACGACCTAAAATGCCACCATGAACTTTTGGGTGAAGTGTTTTAACACGACCATCCATCATTTCAGGGAACCCTGTATAGTCTGAAACTTCGGTGACTTTTAACCCTGACTCGGCAAGTAGTTTTGCGGTTCCACCTGTAGAGAGCAGTTCAACACCTCGTTGTGAAAGCGCTTTAGCGAATTCAACAACGCCTGTTTTATCAGAAACACTGAGCAGGGCACGACGAATAGGACGAAGCTGTTGCATGAGATAGATCCCTTGGATAAGAAAGCAATAAAACCGTAAGAGTTAGTTTAAAGCGTAAAAACGACGCTTCTTATATATACCTATTTCTGCTGTAACTGTTTAATCACATCAAAATATCAATAGATAGAGATAAGCCACTAACAATTTCAGAACATAAAAATAAAATCAACGATGAATTTTCATGCTAATTGTAACGCAATCGTTTGCGTAATGCGCGTTATATTTTAATTATTTTTATGGTTGTGGATAACTTTGTGGGTAAATCTGTATAAAGGTGCGTTTTGCTGTGGAATGCAGCAATCGAATAAAAAAGTGATAAAAAGGGG
>NZ_JAMPQL010000033.1:0-42848 GCF_028482435.1 Providencia sp. PROV119 | reverse complement strand
GGATACACAGCGCCACAACTTTTTCACGGTCAGTAATATCAAGTGGGATAAAACGAAAATGAGAGTATTGCTCAAGAATATGTAGACGAGACTGTTTCAGACCCTGATCGTAATAAGCATTCATGTTGTCGATCCCAACAACCTCATGACCACTATCTAATAAACGCTGACATAGTCTAAAACCGATAAAACCTGCACTACCAGTAACTAAATATTTCATATTAATTCCATAAAGTTAATTGAATATATAACTTTGATATAAAAACTCACCTTTGGCTAAAAAAGTGACTTTGGCTAAATACGGTAAAATGCAATAAACAAAAATAAATAAAAACTCGAAAGTTTTTTTTCGTTGCAATGCATTATTTAATAAATATAGCAAAGGAAAGATGACGAAAAACCAAAAATAGTTTGCCAATCTTGAAAGTAGCCCAATGTCTAGCCCCATAATAAATGACCAGAAAGTTATTACAAATATAGCGAGACAAAAATTCATATAGTTAAAGTGAGTTTCTTTTTTATTATTGAATATAAAAAAGAAATATAAAATCAAAGGAAGATAATATAATTTTGTTATTATAACTGATATATCTCTAGGTTGAAAGTACTTACTTTCCATATACGAACTATATTTCATATTTGTTAGTTCAAGAATAAATGGTACAGATTGGGATAGAAATATATAGAATGGTAAGCTTAATGAAAATAACAAAAAAGGATAGCGTAATACAAATTTTAATAAAGGCCTAACAAATAACAAAGCTATAAAAATAATAGCTGTGAAATGGAAAGTCATTGAAAACAAGCAGCCAATAATATAAGTTTTATATTTTTTTTCATAAAGAGTTATAGTTAACAATGGCAATAGAGTTAAAGCTGCATATTGACGTATTCCATTTAATTGATTGTTATATATGTTTGTTACAGTAATAAATAGAGCAAAAAAAATCCAAAGTGTAATATGATAATGCTTAAGTTTTTTTAGGTAAAGGAATATAAAAAGGGATTGAACAAAGGAAAATAGTATGAATATAAACTGAGATGGTAATTCCAAGTTATTCAAAATAATATTTGAATAATAAAAGAAAAACTCTCCTGAGTTAAAATATCTCTCCAAAACCCAAGGGTTTTCATATATGTATATATATGATGGGTAATCAGAACCAACATTATATTGCAACCCAGCAATCAAGAAATAAACAATAAAAGCAGGAAGGTATAATATAAAGCTAGGAGTGTAATTTTTTATTATATAGAAATAAAAAGTACAGAAAAGAAGTAGAAATAGAAAGGTCATGTCTATTTTATTTACTTATTAAGTGAGGAGAAATTTTCTATTCCAGAAAATAATGTTTTTTTAAAAGAGAAGAAGCTAATATATTTTTTATATACTGTGTGCTTTTTTATAGCCCAAATTAAAGCCAAAAGTTTAGCTTTTTTCGAACCAAAAATACGACATAGCATAGCACCTTTAGCTTGAATTTTATCTCGTGATGAAAAAAAATCTTTTCCAGAACTTTCCATTGGGTGAATACAAATATTTATAGGAAAGAAACATACTTTACCTTTTTTCTTTATAATATCGGTAGAAAAAATATATTCTTCACCTGATGGGAATGTCGTTCCCAAGCCGAAATTTTTATCAAATTCAACTTTAGTTTTCAGTAAAATTGATTTTGATATTAGCATCTCAACACTACTAATTTTTGAAGCGGAAATTAAAGAAAAAAAGAATTGTTTATCAGGATAATTTTTGTATTCTATTTTACTTTCATTATCAGTGATTACTTTCCCAATTGCAAGGTCTATATTATTTTTACTTGCAATATCTTTAAGAGTAAATAAATTTTCCTTAATAATTGAAATATCATCATCAGCTATGTAGCAATGCGTAGAATTAGTATCATTTTTAATAAAATAGCTTAGGCAATTATTTCTATTATTTGATAATCCACTTTTTTTCAAATGTAATAAAACGTATGAATTGCTACTGAAGACTTTATCTAAATGTGATATATAGAAATCATCATTATGTTCTTTTTCACCTTGGCATGATATTATGTAATTAAGTTTATCACTAACAGGAAACTGATGGGATTGAATATTAGATAGTCTCTTATAGGTCGTTGAGATCAATATTGCTATCATTATTTTAGGATCTCCAAATATTTAGAAAGAGTATTTTCTGGACTAAATCTACTCATTATATCATAAGAAATCTCTTTTTTATTAAAAGAAGTTTTAAAAAACAAATTTGACGGCTTTTCTAAATCATTTTCATAGATAAAACCATTAAAACCAGATTTTATAATTTCGTTTATTCCTCCCGAAATATTTCTAGAAATAACTGGGCAGCCCAAGTATAAAGATTCTAATACAATATTAGGGAAACCCTCATATCTAGAAGATAGAATAAAACAAAGAGCATTTTTTAACAAAAAATTAATATCATTTCTAAAACCAATTAAAAAAATATGATTGCCTAGATTGTTATCTTTAATTATTCTAGCTAAGTCACTCTCCATTGGTCCTGTGCCAGCAATTAAAAGAGGAATATTTTTCTGAAAAAATATTGAACTTTTGTATTCGGTTATTAATAAATCGAACCCTTTTTGATATGTTAATCTTCCAGCAGATAGGATATATTTTTTAAATGGTAATGAGTCCTCATATCTTATCTCCTTTAGTTCAGTGGATGGAATAGCCGGATTATTAATTTTTACTATTTGATTTTTTTTTGTCATTCTTGTTACGTTTTGTATGGATTTTAACATATCATTAGATTGACAAACAATATAGTCATATTTTTTATAGAAAAATCTATATATTAAAGATGAGAGTATAAAATAAATTTTACCTTTACCTTTACCATATATTTCAGGAATATTTGTTTCTCTACAAATTATATTTATTTTTTTGGGGAGAAAAGGGATTAACAAACTAAATAATAGTGAAAAATAAGCAACAGTAGTTATAATATTTTCTGGCTTCTCAGTCCTAATAATATTTATTAATCTAGGTAAGGAATGAATGACTTTTTTCTTCTCTAAAAAGCTTAATTGTATATTATCATTTAAATTACTTATGTTTTTATTTTCATCTTTAGAGTAGCAACATATTATATGTACAGAGTATATTCTTGATAAAAAATTTGCTAACGCAATGATGTTTTTTTCAGCACCACCGCCTCCTAAAGACGGTAATATTATAAATACCTTTTTCATATTCATATAATGTTTTTTTTCATTTTTATATATGTGATAGAATAGTCTAGAGAAAAGAGAAACCTAGCAATAGTAATTGCTATGGCACCACCTAAGACACCAAATTTATATATTAGCAGGTATGAGAGTATAGCTGATAATATAGAAACTCGCATAGAGATTTTTTTATAAATTAAATCATGCGAATTAGGTAAAAAATACCCTTTACTTAGAGCATTAGTTACACCATTGAAAAAAATCCCAAAAGAAATGATATAAAGATATAAATTATTAATTGCAAGTTCATCACCAATTAAATACTTTAAAAAAAACTCGCCTAATGTAAAAATGAATGTCATTGATAAAGTGCTAAATATAATATTAATAAATAATATATTTTTCAATTGACTTCCAGAATTTTGAATTATTACTGGATATATTGCTTTTGCAAATACATCTTGAAAAGTCATTATTATACTACATATTCTTGATGCAATTGCAAATTTAGCAAACTGCAATGTACTTGCGTAGCTTCCTAAAATAATAACTGGAATTGAATTATAGAAATTAGGAGCTAGTATACCAATAAAGATATTCCAACCTCTTTTTATATAGCTGTTAAAATATTTAGGCTTTATTACTTTTACTTTATAAATCTTAATCAAGTAAAAGCTTAGTATTATACCTGATATTAAACTAGGGTAACTGGTAAAATATAATAGAAAAAGAAAATCACCAGGTTCTTTTAAAAAGAAAATTATAAAAAGAAGAGTGGTTATTTTTGTGGCAAGAGCACTTATTAAAAGAATCTTTGTTTTATTTATTGATAAAAAAAACCACGGGCTAGATAAAAAATAGCCAAAAATATATGGAATTAAGGATGACCATATATACATCATGAATTCACTTTTAAATAAAATAAAATAAAAGGATATTATAATGATATATATAAAAGAAAGAAAAAGTCTGATTGCCTGATAATTTGAGAATAAAAAATCTCTAGCTTTCTTATTGTTTATATTTTTAGATACATCTCTAACTCCTGAATATTGAACTCCATAATCCACAATGGTATTTCCGAAGGTTAATATGGTCATTATTAATAAATATTGACCATACATATCAGCCCCTAAAGCACTAGTTAGCAATGGCATAGAGATTATGGGTATCAATAAGCCTATTATCTCTATAGAACCAAGACTGAAAATATTATTTATTATTATTTTTTTGCTGCTCATGTTTATTTTACTTAGATAGTAAATCAAGAAAATGTTCTACACGTAGATTTGCACAGCCATTTTGGCAAAAATATCCGAACTCTAATTTATAATCTTTACCATCATATATATAGCGGCATGGCTTTTCATCAATATACATTTGTGATGGATTATATGCACCAAAGATACATTGTAGTTCATTAATATAAAATTTACCATCTAATGATTCAAGAATATCAATGGCCATTGAATTGAAGTTTCCAGTTTCACATACTTTAGTTGCTAGTTTTAATAGCTCTAAAGGTGGTTCTCCCCAACCGTCTAAAAGGCTACCACTTGCAAAACCAGTCTTTCCTATTAATTTCTTATATCCAAAATAAGAATTACCTATTTTTATTATTCTCCATTCCCATTTGCATTCAATCCAGTCTTGAAATATTAAAAAATGTTTTTGGGCATGGCCTAAAAGAGGAATATTCATAGCAAACTTTTTTTTCTTCGGTAAAATCCCTAAAGCGAAAGCACCGTTAAAATATCCAAAAGATTTTCTAATAAATTTATTTGCCTGACTTTTATTCTTAAGCTTAAAAACTCCAGAACCACTAGCTCCAATGTTTGATTTAATTATTAAAGGAAATCTACTTTGTTCAATGAATTTTAATGCATCATTTTTTCTTACAAAAATATTTGTTTTTACATGAGGAAAATTATATAAAGATAACCAGGAATACATATTGCGTTTGTTTTCATATATAAAATTTTCATCATATGATGGATATATTTTTTTATTTAAAAAATGAGAAATAAAATAAAGCCTTTCATCATATATCGTTTTTCTCTCTTGGATAGAACAAGGTGGCCTACAGAGAAAACCATCTGCATCACTATTTTGTATTTTCTGTAGCCAGTCATTTGCATATAAGTCGATTAACACAAAATCTATATTAAGTTCAGTGCAAGCGTTAATATAATTATTTGTGCAGTCTTTGTTAAATCCATCAAGTATGCCAAGTTTCATTATTTATCCAACTAATTTATTAAAAATATTCTTATTAGAAATACTATTGATAAAACTACTAAGTTCTTCTTGATTATCTTTTCTAAAGTTTCTAGATAATAAAAAGGATGAAATTTCAATTAATGATGTCGCTAGAGGAGTAGGTATATTAGCAATTTTAGCTAAAGTTTCTAATAAAACTAAACCTTTGGGAACATCTTCATAGATATATCTTGAGTTTACATCCTCTGGGCCCTTAGGGCCCCCGGTTGCTGCATACATTTCAAAAACTTGTTTTGCATCTTGAGTTAGATCAACTTCATTTCTATATTTACATTCTTCTACATATGGTGATGGTATACCGTGGTAATGTGAGATGACTTTATTTTTTTCGTTATCCAGTTCCTCAATTAGATTCCAAATTGCTGGAGTAAAGGCCTCCTTATACATCCAAAATTCTCCCTTACTGTATTCAATTCTAGAAGCAGACATAATTGCTCCGATTGTATGTACAACAAGGTTAGGGTTATGGAGTGCAGATTCAATAATATTACTTCTTGTTTTATGATATGCCGGTGTTAGCTCTTTACATAGTTTTAGCGCGTCTTCTTTATATTTTTCTGGATATACTCCAATAGCATTTCGTATATTTTCAAATAATATTTGAATATGACCAGGAGATGTGATTCTTGCGTCATATGGAGTTGACTCACCCTCTATTAATATTACATTTTCTAAATCTATGTAATGTAAACTACCTAAATATCCAGGTATAGACATTATATATTTGGTTCTATCTGTAATATGCTCTTTTATTTTTTTAGATATTTCATGGTGATACAATGTTTGAGTCATAATTATTATTAAATCGGCATCTTGTATACCATTTTTTATATTTCTAGTAATACTTTTTAATGGAATAAACTGATTAGTTATGTTTTTATGAGAAAGAAAAATTCCATTATTTTTTTTTATTACATTATAATTTTCATCATGTAAAGAGTTTGAGGTTTTTATTAGTGTTACATCGTGACCACGCAAGGTAAACATTGCAGCGTGTGCGCAACCTGCATTTCCAGCTCCGAGAATGCTAATATTCATCTATTACCCTATATAACCTGTATTTTAATTAGTGTGAATTTAGTTCGATTGAAAAGTCTTTGACATAGCTACCGCACTGGGTTGTCGGGTCCCAGAGCACCATCGAATTCTACATTCGTGCTTATTAATTGAAAACATTACGTTTTTACGTAGTCGCTCAATTGATAAGCACGTCTTATCATTCATTGCCCTCAAAAGGGCATGCATTTTCGCTGACTCGGTCAAGCGAAAGCGCCTAATAATATCACTAAATATAGTTGCTGACTATCGGTGTGATTGTCTTAGAGAATAGTCTTATTATTTTGCTAACTCTCTAACCTATTGTAAAGAATAGATTTATATTCTTTGGGATTCCTTTGCTGACCGTAGGCAATATTTTATCTGCTATCTTAGGAAATAACCTTATTTTTTATGGATGTATTTTATTCATTCGATTGAGATATATTTCTATACCCGAATATCGAGTTAAGATAAGTGAAATAATTTAGAAATATATCATTTTTATTTTTTGGTTATGCTAATACGCCTTAGTGACGTTAAATTAATAAAGAGCAATAATTAATTTTATTATTTTATTAAATGAATAAAAAAGCATCAGAAATAAACCTTGCTGATAATTATAGTGTGATTTCTAAATAAGTCGAATTTCGACTAGAAATAAAAAACTAGCCGCGAATAATTCAGCGGCTAGTTTTATCATGGATATAACACTTTTATTAATGGCGATTGATTACCATTCGAACGGTACGGTTACCATGACGGAAGCACCAATATCATCACTGGTGTCGTAATCTGTTTTCGATACCCAGACTTTTGCATCGGTGCTGACCATGTTATCAAAGTTATGCCACCAACCTAAATCGACACCCTTGATTGTTTCTGATTTAGGGTAGATTTTGTTTTGTGGATAACTTTCTTTATTGACCTTGGCATAGACTAAACGTGTACTAACACGGTTATCATCGTCAAGGGTATATTCCACTTTGGCTGATAACATACGCCCATCACCACCCATGGCATGACCCAAAGGTGCACCTTGTTGGTAGTATCCATTTTGGTAGATAAAGTGAGTATACATCACGCCGTTTTTGTTCCATTCGGTATGGGTATTAGAACCTTCAATATACCAGCTTAAAGGCTGACCCCATGCAGTATGGTAGCCTTCGATACCCCCCATAAAAGCATTTTTCGATGGGAACATACCGGCTTCATCTTCACCGATCATTTGGCCGTAAACACTGACAGGTAAACCAATCAGCGGGTAGAGTTTGATTTTAGCGTCAAGCCCTGCAAGCTGGTTACCGGGGTCATCATTTTGATCACCCGTATTATCTTTACCGGCCATCGCATTCCAGAAAGAATTCCAGTTGTTAGGGCGACCTTCACCTCCCCACATGACTACGCGTGAACCCCCTAACTCAAAGAAATCCGTTGGGTTCATGGTCATACGTAAACCAATGAGCTTGGTATGGGGTTGTGAGGAGTACTGCTTAATTTGGCCTGCTGTAAGCTGATATTGCCATGAGCCAATCCATGATAACCAAGGGGTTTCAAAAGGACTTTGGTCTGCACGCTGTATCAGGAAACCTGTGACAGGACGTGCTGCATCAGTACGGATCAAGCTACCATCATGGCCTGGCCCCCACCATTGAGGGATCTCACCAAAGCTAACCCATTGGTTCCAAATTTTCACGCCGCCGTAAGAACCATTAAGGTTATAGTCAGAGCCATTTTCAACACGTAACGCTCGTTCAGCATTCGCTTTTAAATTTAAATCGACATCATCGGTGCTGTAATTACCTTCAACGGTATAACGGAAATCACTGTATTCGCTTTGCGCGAACCCCTGTGGCATGGATGGCTTACTCGTTGACAGGTAGGTTTGTAATTGGAGGTTATTTTTAGTGCGACTGAGTTGTTGCTTAATACGCTGCACAATCGCTTCTTGTTCACTATTGGTGATATTTGCATTATTAAGTGAGCGGGTAATTTCTTCTGAAGATAGGGGCCATGTAGAAAGGCTGATTTGAATAACATTACGTTCTGATAACCATGCAAGGTCGTTTCGTAAGTTATTATCCGGTAGAACGAGACCCCCAGCAAGAGTATTGCCACTCATTACGCCCAATACCGTTAAAATGGCCAACTTGGTAAGCTTGATTTTTTTCATTGATGAATCCGTTGAGTTGAGTCGTCTAATTTTTTGTGTTTTAGCGCGAAAATAGGCGCAAAAGTAATAAGTAAATTCCGAACACGAGTAAAGTACGATATCGCCCACAATTATCTTACTGTTCTATTTGACGTATTAGTTAGGCATGTGTGCGGTGTTTTTTTTATATAATAGGCAAACTCTGAATAAATAAAAAGCAGATTATAGGCGCATGCGGTAAATTGCCTTTTTATGATGATATATCACAACATAATTAAAACAGTAGGCTAGAGGAACTATTTGTCTTATTTGGTGATACTGACTGTCTTAAAATGATTGAATAGCAAATTGATTAAACGGATTTTAATTAGGTGAAATTACTTATATTGGCGTGGGAATAAAATTGGCGCCTTAATTAAATGAATATTAAGGCGCCGAGAGTTAATTGGGATCACCGACCATGCTCGGGTAACCAAATTTGCAAACGGAGGCCACCAAGTGGGCTATCGTCTGCTTTTACCCAGCCTTTATGCTGTGAGATTGCGGTTTCAACAATCGCAAGGCCTAGGCCAGTTCCGCCAGTCTCCCTATCGCGTGCTTCATCTGTACGGTAGAAAGGGCGGAAAATGTGTTCGCGATCAGCGGGGCTAACTCCTGGGCCATCATCATCAACTGTGATTAAGATGCCGTTGTTTTCCTCTTTAAAATTGACCGCAATGTGGGTATTTGAGTAGCGAAGGGCATTGCGAACGATATTTTCAAATGCACTGCCTATCGCCGATGGATTGCAATAAATCGGCCATGGGCCTGGCGGAGCGGTGACATCTAACGTTTTATTCATCTGCTCTGCTTCAAAGCGAGCATCTTCTAGAATATCGCCCCATAATTCATCGGCTTTAATATTCTCCCTTAAGATCTCATTTTTGTGCTGGCTGCGTGATAGCACGAGTAAGTCATTGATCATACTATCTAGGCGATGCGTTTCGGTTTCGATACGTTCTAGCTCTTTACTTTCACCATGGCGGCGGCGTAAGAGTGCCGTTGCCAGTTGTAAGCGTGTGAGTGGCGTCCGTAGTTCGTGCGAGATATCAGAAATCAGTCGTTGTTGGGCAGTGACCATGCCATCAAGCGCGCTAATCATCTGGTTAAAACTGTTACCGGCAGAAAGAAACTCTTGCGGCCCCGATTCAAGTTCAGGGTGTGGTCGTAAATTGCCTTTTGCGACATCGTCTGCTGCCATTTTTAATTTACGGGCAGGGCGTGCCAAGCTCCATGATAACCAAAGTAATAATGGGGCGCTAATCAGCATAGTGGCAATTAATAACAAGAATGACCGGTCAAACAATAAGTTAATAAAGTCTGATTGTGGGCTATTGGCTGGGCGAACTAAATAGAGTTGGTAATGGTCTTCACCGTCGCGAATGGAAAAAGGCCCAAGAATTTCCGCGCGACCATATTTTTTCTTTTTCGGGTGATCGGCATTGTCGGATTGCCCGATAAAGTTACGGATCACTTGCATTTCACTGGGCATCGCCCCGATAACACGTCCTTCACTGGTCACAATGATCAGACGTTGCCCCGGAGGCGCCCATTTTTTGATGGAATTAGAAATCCGCCTCCACCAAAGAAGGTCATTCATCGGCGCCTGTGCAAGTTCGGCTTCGATGTGTTGTTCAAGCATTTCCCCTTGGCGCTGCTCACTTTCCAGAAGGGAAGTGAGCTGCCGAGAGTCTAGCTTGGGTACCATCAGCACTAGCATTAACACTAGTGCGAGGGTAAACCAGAAAATTGCAAATATTCTTGCGGTTAAGCTATTTATCATGTTGCTGAAACCATCAAGTATCCACGACCACGTAAAGTTTTAAACCACGGTTGACCATCTGTACGCTCTGGCAATTTACGGCGTAAGTTAGAAATGTGCATATCAATAGCACGGTCAAATGGCGTTAAGCGTTTCCCAAGAACTTCTTGGCTTAGATGCTCTCTTGAAACGACTTGACCAAGGTGCTGAGCTAATAAATAGAGTAGCGTGAACTCAGTACCTGTTAGGTCTAGAATTTCGTTATCAAAGCTGGCCTCTTGGCGACCAGGGTTTAATTGTAGCTTATCAACTTGCAGAACAGGCGTATTGCTATTGTCGCCCTGATTCTGTTCGCTCCAATTAGAACGGCGCAATAGTGCACGGATACGGGCAACGAGTTCGCGGTCATTGAAAGGTTTAGGAAGATAGTCATCTGCACCTAACTCAAGGCCTAACACTTTGTCTAGCTCACTACCGCGAGCGGTTAACATAATGACAGGAGTTTGGTGGATTTGACGCAACTCTTTTAATGTCTCAATACCATTTTTCTTTGGCATCATGACATCAAGTAATAACAGATCAATGGACGAGTCCAGTTGTTGTAAAGCCTGTTCACCATCATAGGCGATGACAACGTTGAAACCTTCCATTTCGAGCAGTTCTTTTAAGAGCGACGTGAGTTCACGGTCGTCATCAACTAATAGGATTTTATGCATGTGTTTAAGTCCTCCAACTGCCAAAATACGATAACAATCTTCATGATTCCATGACTTTACGTTCTTTTACATGCTCTGACGCTAGTTTGCAGCCACCGGCGTATAGTTGTCCACATTGAATCACGAGCACTGTCCGAGAACAAGGAGTCAGAAATGCAAAGAACAGCACAAACAACAGTAATGTTGACGTTAGCCTCTGCATTCATTTTCGGCTCAGTGACGGCTTTTGGGGATACACCAGAAAATGTGGCACAAACTGGTGATGGTTCGACTCCCCTAATGTTGCAAATGCAAAATGAGCCTACCTCATCAGCGTTGGCTAAACTTCAGCATTATGAGCTGTTTGGTAGTGAAGAACGCACGAGTACATTTATGTTTAATGGTATCACGTTAAATGAAAAACAGCGCCAGCAATTACGTGATTTAATGGCAACACAACGCCGTTATCAATTTGATAACCCAGTTTCAGTGCAAGAGCGTGAAGCATTGCACAGTTTAATTACCGCAGACGACTTTGATGAGCAGGCAGTACGTGCCCAATTAGAAAAAAGTTTGCAAAAAGAATTAACTCAGCGTGTTGAAATGGCGCGAATTCATCATGAATTGTATCAGTTATTAACACCTGAGCAGAAAGCCCAACTTGAGCAGATCCATCAACAAAAAATGTCTCAATATCAGGCTTTGCAATAACTCATTGAATGAAATTTATTGGGTACCGAATTCTCTTGATCGTAGTAGTGAAGTAGCAATAAGTGAAGTTTTTTCCTTGCCATAGACACCATCCCTGTCTTTTACAGCCCCTTTTAGGGGCTTTTTTTTTTGCGCTTAGCTTTTAAAATAAAAAATGGATCCCTCTCTATGCTTCCCTTTTGATCACCCCGTTGATGAAGGTTTTTATCGATAATATAAACATGCTGAGCAAATAATATAGGTTCTGAAACAACGGCAAAGGCGCTCTTTGGTGCTTCTATTTTTAATCATCAAGTAGACAAAGCCCTGCGAATTTTATCCTATCTTAGTGTTGTGCGTTTCGTCGAACACCTCTTTATGGTGAATTGTTCAGACTCGACTCTACAGAAACTGATTATTTAGTTAATTATTTTGGATAAAGCGAATTATTATTCCAATGATTTTGCTATTAAGACAAAAAACGGGTTAAATTCATTTTATGAAGATGATCTCACTCTATTCCTATTGTTATTTTGCTCAAAATTCATAGTCTTTATGCCGTAAAATTGTTGTGTGTATTGCAAAGGAAAATAATATTATGAAAATGAAGGCTCTTGTTGCAGTCGCTGTCTCTGCTGTCATTTTGACGGGATGTAAAAACTTAGACCAAGGCATGCTAACTAACTCTGGTATGCAATTATTCCAAGCCGCTACTTTAACGGATGGTGACGTTAAGCAATTAAGCGACCAATCTTGTAAAGAAATGGACGCACA
Source organism: Providencia sp. PROV119 (assembly GCF_028482435.1). Taxonomy (NCBI): domain Bacteria; kingdom Pseudomonadati; phylum Pseudomonadota; class Gammaproteobacteria; order Enterobacterales; family Morganellaceae; genus Providencia; species Providencia sp. PROV119. The sequence goes on along the minus strand of NZ_JAMPQL010000033.1, from coordinate 30,221 downwards.
AAATAAAATTGCACCCGCTTCAAGCAAGTACTCTAAACGCTTAGATAAAATTGCTAAATCATTAGGCAATGAAATTGATGGCACACCAGTTAACTACAAAGTTTATATGACTGATGATGTGAATGCTTGGGCAATGGCGAATGGTTGCGTTCGTGTCTATAGCGGCCTGATGGATATCATGAATGATAACGAAGTTGAAGGTGTATTAGGTCATGAAATGGGCCACGTTGCACTCGGCCATACACGTAAAGCAATGCAAGTTGCTTATGCCGCGGTTGCCGCGCGTACCGCAGCAGCTTCAGCGGGTGGCGTTGTTGAGCAACTCAGCTCTTCACAATTAGCTGCGCTGGGTGAAAAACTGATTAACTCTCAGTTCTCTCAACATCAAGAGAGCCAAGCGGATGATTTCTCTTATGACTTGCTGAAAAAACGCGGTGTTAAAACTGACGGCTTAGTCACTGGTTTTGAGAAATTAGCTCAAATGGGTAGCAAAGAAAGCAGCATGTTCGATTCTCACCCACCGTCAGCAGAGCGTGCACAACATATCCGTGACCGTATCGCGGCTGACAAAAAATAATTATTTATTCAGTTAGAATAATATTGAAAAGCAGTAGAGGTGCCGCCTTTACTGCTTTTTTTGTATCTTCATTTGTGTTGATCTTGTGATCATGCCATTAACTTTTTGCTAATAATCTATTCTTTGCTGTTTATCTGCGAATATTGTCTCAAAAAAAACGAAATCAGACCTTGCTGCTTGCACTCTAAAATAACTCCACCTATTTTGATGCTTGAATTTCTTTTTGGGTGTATTCGCTAAAAATAGCTACCCTATTTTTTGTCGTGGCTGGGTAGCAAAAATAAAATAACGATTCGCAAGGAATAAAAATGGAAAAAGCTCAGAGGATTTCTTTGCTAGCAAAAGGCATGGGAATGTTGCTGTCATTTACTTGTCGTTTATTAACGGGCGTACGTACCCGTTGGGTTGGTTGCCAACCGGCAATGACACCACGTATCTATTATGCTAACCATTCCAGCCATCTTGATGGTTTAGTTATTTGGGCTGGATTACCTCCTTTAATGCGCCATGCTGTTCACCCTGTCGCCGCAAGAGATTATTGGGATAAAACGCCCTTTCGACGCTATCTAGTCAATAACGTTTTTCGCGCTGTTTTAATCGACCGTAAAGGTGATGGAACGGCGAAAGAGAATGTCTTAGAGCCACTTGAGGCGATATTGGAAAAACAAGAATCATTGATTTTGTTCCCAGAAGGTACGCGCGGGGATGGCGAAGAATTAAGTCATTTTAAAAGCGGTATCTATCACTTAGCCAAAAAACACCCTCATGTTGAAGTGGTGCCTGTGTACCTTGAGAATTTAAATCGCGTACTACCAAAGGGGTCGAAGTTGGTTGTGCCGGTGATCTGCTCTGCGGTTGTGGGCAAGCCATTAGCCCCATTAGGCGAGGATGAACCAAAAGCCGTATTCTTAGAGCGTGCGAAACTCGCACTAGAGGAGTTGATGCCATGAGTAGTATTTGGGATAGCGAAATCGTGTTATTGCTATCAGGTGTCTTTAGCATACTTGTGGTCGCTAGTATTATTGGCGGGATCCTCGCTTACCGTTATTCAGGGGATAACAGCAATCCAACCATTGATAACTTGAATGCTCGGATCCGAGCTTGGTGGTTAATGTGTATTGTCTGTGTACTTGCCGTTGTGATTGGCAATATCGGTGTCGTGATTTTATTTGCACTGATCTCATTTTTTGCATTGCGGGAGTTTATTACCTTAACACCGACTCGGCGTAGTGACCATGAAGCCCTATTTTGGTGCTTTTTTATTTTCCTCCCTCTGCAATATGTTTTAGTCGGCATTCAGTGGTATGGCATGTTCTCAGTCTTTGTGCCGGTGTTTGTGTTCCTTTTCTTACCTACTCGCATTGCCTTAGCGGGAGATACGTATCATTTCCTCGAGCGTACCTCAAAAATTCAGTGGGGGATGTTAGTCGCGGTATTCTGTTTAAGCCATGTACCAGCCTTGTTGATGTTGGATATTCAAGGTTATGAGGGGGAAAACGTCAAACTGCTGCTGTTCTTGATTGTGGTTACGCAACTTTCTGATGTGCTGCAATATGTGTTTGGAAAATTGTTTGGCAAACATCCTATTGTGCCAAAATTAAGCCCGAACAAAACCATTGAAGGCTTTGTTGGTGGCATTTTATCTTCCGTGCTAATTGGTATCTGCTTGTATTGGGTAACCCCATTTAGTTGGTGGGCAGCAGGGCTAATGTCACTGGCGATTACCCTAATGGGCTTTGTGGGAGGATTATGTATGTCTGCTATCAAACGCGATAGCGGCATCAAAGATTTTGGCGCCATAATCGAAGGGCACGGCGGGATGCTAGATCGTATCGACTCTTTATGCTTTGCCGCGCCAATCTTCTTCCATCTAACACGCTATTTTTATACTTAATCTTAGGCCTGTGCCTGATGACTCCAAGTATTAGCCTTTGAAAATGGAGCCCCGTTGGTTAATTATAACCGCTAACGGGGCTTTTTTGTTTCTCACTCACTCAATCAATAAACGCTTGAGCCAAAACGGCTCAGTTGCGTAGTTTCGCTTTGGTTTTGAGAAAGCCAGTGAACATTTATTTTTTATCGTGTGGGTAGTAGGCGCCTCTGTTTACTTTTAACTCGCAAGGTTAAGCTTCTATGTTACATAAATGCTATGATATGCACTTAATTTTTGTTTCGAAGTAAGACAACACCCGCTATAGTGAGCCTCTGCTTCTGCGGCAATCCGTTTTATAGACTAAAATTGTGTAAGCTGGATCACAATAAACAAGCAAAGCTTGATAGAAAGCAGGTATAGATAGGTTCCTTTGTCTTATTATAACGCTAGGTGAATCAATTCAGCATGAGTTGTTTATAACAGAATGTACGTTAGAAAAGTACGATATCATTGTGTTTTTCATCGATTTGCAATTTATATTCATTAATCAGAGGTCATCATGGTCAAACAGATTAAAAGAATTGGGGTACTAACAAGTGGTGGTGATGCACCGGGTATGAACGCTGCAATCCGTGGTGTTGTACGTGCTGCATTGAGCGAAGGTTTAGAAGTCATGGGTATTTATGATGGGTATCTAGGCTTATATGAAAACCGTATGAAACAGCTAGATCGCTATAGTGTTTCTGACATGATTAACCGCGGTGGCACCTTCCTTGGCTCGGCTCGTTTCCCTCAATTCCGCGATGAAAAAGTTCGTGCTGTTGCCATTGATAATCTGAAAAAAAATCATATTGATGCGCTGGTGGTGATTGGTGGTGATGGCTCTTACCTAGGGGCAAAATCACTAACAGAGGCAGGTTTCCCCTGTATTGGTTTGCCGGGAACCATCGATAATGATGTGGCGGGAACGGACTATACCATTGGTTATTTCACCGCACTTGAAACGGTAGTGGAAGCGATTGACCGTCTGCGTGACACCTCGACGTCTCATAAACGTATTTCGATTGTTGAAGTTATGGGGCGCTATTGTGGCGATCTGACGCTTTCGGCTGCGATTGCCGGTGGTTGTGAGTTTATCGTTCTGCCTGAAAATGAAATGTCATTTGACCGCGAAGAGCTGTTATCTGAGATAAAACAAGGCATTGAGAAAGGTAAACGCCATGCCATTGTGGCAATCACTGAGCATGTTTGCGATGTTGATGAGCTAGCGAAATATATTGAAGCGGAAACGCATCATGAAACGCGCGCAACGGTATTGGGGCATATTCAGCGTGGTGGCTCGCCAGTGGCTTATGACCGTATTCTCGCATCGCGCATGGGAGCCTACTCTATTCAGCTATTATTAGAAGGTTACGGCGGTCGTTGTGTCGGTATTCAAAATGAAAAACTGGTTCACCACGATATCATTGATGCTGTAATGAATATGAAGCGTGTATTTAAGAAAGAGTGGTACGACACAGCGAAAAAACTGTATTAATCTCTACCTCTACGATTGCAAATCTCACCTGTGCGGTGCCGTTTCAGTGCCGTGCAGGTTTGATCTCTCCGCCTGATCTTTCTGCCTTATATTCTTTTGTTGCATAATTTGTCATTTTTAATTATTTCATGTTATTGATGAGATCTGTCAGCCTTCCTTAACAATTGATTGATGAGGAATGGAAGAATGGCGAGTAAATGGCAGGTAACAACCACATTATTATTAGCGCTCACAGCAAGCGCATGGGCAAAAGACATCCAATTATTAAACGTTTCTTATGATCCCACTCGAGAATTCTATCAGCAATATAACCAAGCCTTTAGTCAGTATTGGAAAGAAAAAACCGGGGATACGGTAACTATCCGTCAGTCTCATGGCGGGTCAGGAAAGCAGGCCACTTCTGTTATTAATGGCTTAGAAGCGGATGTTGTGACGCTGGCTTTAGCCTACGATGTGGATGCGATAGCGAAGAGTGGACGTATTGATAAGAATTGGATCACTCGTTTACCCGATAATTCCGCACCTTATACCTCAACGATTGTTTTTCTTGTGCGTAAAGGAAACCCTAAAAATATCCAAGATTGGGATGATTTGATCCGTAAAGATGTTGCGATTGTCACGCCAAATCCTAAAACGTCAGGTGGTGCACGCTGGAATTACCTCGGTGCTTGGGGGTATGCATTAGAAAAAAATCATCATGACCCAGAGAAAGCCAAGCAATTTGTTAAACAGCTTTATCAAAATGTTGAGGTACTAGATTCAGGTGCTCGCGGGGCGACAAATAGCTTTGTTGAGCGGGGAATTGGGGATGTGTTGATTGCATGGGAAAATGAAGCGTTATTAGCGATTAATGAGCTTGGTGAAAATGGCCAATTTGAAATTGTGACGCCAAGTATCTCAATTTTAGCAGAGCCAACAGTGGCCGTCGTTGATAAAACCGTTGATAAGCGCGGGCGTAGGGAAGTGGCTCAAGCCTATTTAGAATATTTATATTCGCCTAAAGGGCAAGAGATTGCCGCGAAAAATTACTATCGACCACGTAATGAGGAAGTGGCTCAGAAATATCAGCAGCGCTTTCCGAAGTTGAAATTATTTACAGTGGACGATTTGTTTGGCGGTTGGGAAAAAGCTCAAACAACGCATTTCTCTAATGGCGGTGTATTTGATGAAATAAGCCGTCGCGATTAGTTGGTTAGGTTTTAAGCTGAGTTATTGTAAATAAATCCATTGCCTTAAGTGAAATAAAATGCGTTAATTAACTTAAGGCAAATTAATGGAAAACCAAGAACGTGTCATCACGGCGGGCATCATCGACTTTCCCTAAATGGGAATAAACAAGGGCGGATCTCCGCCTGTTGTCCATTTTATCATTCACAAGATAATCAATATCAAAAAGACCGCACTGCTGAATTTGTGTCTATCTAACCGGATATTCGATCTTACTTAGGCAAAATATTACCCATGTCGAAAAACTATGCTGACATTACTACGCCAATTATTTCTGAAAAATAATCAGTATTCCGCGCTTATTTCTTACATCTCTCTTTGTGTGGGGGTGATTTTTTATTATCTGACAGTCATTCTTCAAGTTTTTAGGACGCTATACACTGAACAGAACGGCTTTTATGAAGTCACATATGCGTTTTTTAAAGTCGTGAATTTTGCCTTGCTCGCCTATGTAATTATACTGGCGCCGGTATATTACTATTACCTTAAAACGCGAATTCATTTTTTTTATCGCGTGTTACTGTATTTTATATTACCGTGTTTTATAACTTCTGTTATTTGGTATTTTCGTTTGTACTCTCTATCGCCTAAATCATATAACTCCCCAGAGTTATCACTTGCATTCGTTGAGCACATTATATTTTTTTGTTACATACAAGGCCTGTCGATTGTCATGACTGTACCTGCAATCATGACAGATTGCGTGCTGAGTATACTCAGAAAAATAATCGCTCTAATTTATGGGGCGTTTTCTTCAAAATAAAAAAATCGCATACTCTTAGCGCTATATCCTGACGAGCATTCATAGCATTGAGGATTTTAAGCAAAGCTCATCTCTGTTGAGCAATACTCGTCGCGGATACCCAAAAAAGCTTTTTATAGTGAGAGTGACTGACTTGTGAGGGAGAAGTCAGTCACCGTTTTTTAGCTTATTGCCATACGTATTTGACACCCAGTTGGCCTAGGTAGAATGTCTGGCGGTTGTTGCTGCCAGAGGTGATCCCCGCCCCTTTTGGGTTTTCCCATGTACTTGGCTCAACGGCAAATCCGCCCCATAGCGTCAGTTTTGGGGTCAAATTATAGAAAACTTGGGTGCCGACACGATAGCCATCTTTCACTTTCTGGGTTGTGCGCTGGTTACTATCATAGTTGTGCTCGTTCAGGTAATAGCGGAAGTACGGCATGATGCTCCAATCCTGATTCAAGGTCACTGGGAAGTAGCCGCGGATCTGATTTTGTTCCCATGTTTTATTGAAGTCTTTATCCCACGTCCAGTCGGTATACATGTACAGTTTGGCGGTGGCGGAATCATTGATCTTATAAACAATACCGTGTTCAGATTCCCATTCATAACTATTGGGCGCATGGAAGTTGTCATAATGATAAAAGGCATCCCAGAAATTAAATGCCCATTTGTCGTTAAAGTGATAAGTACCACTAGGCATTAACCAAAAGAGTGTATTCGATGGGCGAGCCATAGTACCTGGTGCGGAATCATTAGACTCTTTACGGTAGGTTACGTTTAAGTTGAATTGGCCTACATCGCTAGAATACATTTTTCGTGTCGCACCGATTTGAGTACGGTTACGAATAAATGAGTCTTTTGAGGTTGAAAAGTTGTGGTTGTAGCTTCTTAATGACTCTTTGTGCTCAAGAAAAAAGCTCCATTTAGATTCAGGGTTTGACAGAAACAGTTGGCCGATCATGGTGGTTTTGTCGTAGACCTTACCGCCGCTGGTATTATGGTGGCCTTCAAATTTCTCCAGCTCCATATAGACATTGGAGGTAATGCGCCAGTAGTCATTATTCACCGTCTCAACAGCTAATGCAGACGTTGTTAGTGTTGTGGTGGCGAGAAAGAGTAAACCATTCAAAGATGTTTTCATGATGATCCTTTAATTTTTAATTATTGTTTATGAAATAGCAGTGTCAGTTTATTTAGGGTGTAGCAACCAGCCCTTGATATCGCTTTGGATATCAAGGCTGGGAAGAACCTTGTTTAGAAAATAAATTAGTGAGTCGTGTTGTAGGTTTCACCGTGACCATAAGGGAACAGAATTTTGTTACCTTGTGGATTTTTGATGTTAACGGGTAATAGCCCTTTTGGTGGATTTAGAGGTTGTGCCTGTGGATTTGCAAATAGCGTACGTAATCCACTACGAATGTTGGTTTCCAGTGAATTACGGTTGTTATTGGTGATATCAAACCCTGTAATACCGTAGATAGCGATATTCGCTTTGACGCCTTTTAGGTAAGCGATGTCATATGGGTTACGTGATGAAATAACGACAACCGGAATATTCGCTTTGTTAGCCTCATCAATCACCAACTGTGCATTAGCAGGGTTATCTTTTAGGTTATACGTCGTCAGTAATACGAGATCTTGGCCTTTTAAGAGCGATTGAACCTCTTTTGCACTAAGCGTATTTTCAGCCAGTTTGATCATTGCAGTTTGGCTCTCAATCGCGACACCCGTTTCATTAGCAATATCATTTAAGTGCTTTTGAATTAATGTGTTACGTGGGTTTTCATCAGAAATCACCAGAATGCGATTTTGTGGTTTGAGAACATAAGGTAGAATATTATCGTTTTTAATCAGTGTGATAGCTTGCTCGGAAACCATATTTTCTAAGTCTTTATGGCTCTTTGAGGCGACAACAAGTTGAGCATTGTTTAAATCAACAGGCTGTGCGGTGATCTCCTGCTGTAACTTTTTCAGCACGACACGTTTTGCCGACTCATCAATCCGTTTCCTTAACTCAGGATTTTTCTTGGCTTCGCTCTCAAGGTGGCGATACATATTGTCTAAGCGTGTTACCGCTTCGCTATCCCACATTTTGATTGGCATAAGGATAATATCGGAGCCTGCTAACAGTGACGTTTCCACAGCCCAGTTCATATCAAAGTTATCAGCGATTGCCCCCATATCCATAGCATCGGTGATGATAAGACCGTTGTATTTGAGTTCATCACGTAAAACACCGTGCAGGATCGGCTTGGAAAGCGTGGCAGGAGTGCCAACCTCTTTTCCTGATAATGTTTTGATTTTGTTGTTATCTAATGCAGGCACAATAATGTGTGCTGTCATTACCGCATCAGCACCATGACTCAGCGCATATTGGAACGGCGGTAATTCTGTGGAGCGCCAAGCTTTAGCATCGGAATTCACTACGGGTAAGTCGACATGAGAGTCAGAGGAAACATTACCGTGTCCGGGGAAGTGTTTCAGTGAGGTCAATAAATTATATTTGTGGATCCCTTTGATGTAATTGGTTGATAGCGCTTCAACAAGCTCTTTGTTGTCGGAGTAAGAGCGGACACCAATGACAGGGTTGTTTTGGTTGTTATTGACATCAACAACGGGGCCAAAATTGATATTAAAGCCAAGGCTAGATAATTCATAGCCATGGATCATACCCGTCAATTCCGCTAGAGCTGGGTTACGTGTTGCCCCTAATGCCATATTGCCAGGCATTTCGGTGCCGACACGGAGGCGAGTCACATAGCCGCCTTCTTGGTCAGTACCAATAAAGAGTGGCAAATTACTCCGTGAGGCTTGTAGTTGATTAATTAATTCAACGGTTTGTGGGGTATCAATAAGGTTTTCACGGAATAAAATAACAGAGCCTAAATGGTATTGATTAATGACCTTAGCGACTTCGTCATTCATCGCTAGAAATGGTGCAGGCTCGCCTTTGCTGTCTTTATTCCAATAACGGAAATCCAACATAAAAAGTTGGCCGATTTTTTCAGCTTCAGACATGTTTTTCACAATTTCATCAGCCGATTTTTGTTTATCTTTCCACAATTCGTTGAGTTGTGTTTGCGAAAGGGGGTCGGCTAACGACATTGCGCTGAGTAAGCACAGAGAAAGTAGAGTCAGATTTTTCATCGAATCAGTCCTTGGTTATTTTTCGATGAATAATAAGTATCGTAAATTAATTGTAAAGTGAGATTAATCACAGTTAAGACTATTCTTATCCGTTATTAAATAAGAATAGTCGATTATTTAATAATTGAGAAGCCTGCGATTATCTTATTGATTTTAAATGGGTAAATTATCTGGAATAATCAGCGAAATTGTAGAATAATTCCGTTTTGGAATTATTTCTTTATGTGATCTTGACGATAAAGTCGACGAAATAAATTAATCATCTAAATGGTTATCTTACGCTCTAATTTTATTCTGATTAATATGTTAAGTGTAATTTTATTGTTTTTATTAACGTAAAATAGAGGGTTTAATAAAAAAGTCGCAGAAAATTTCTGGCGACTTTTTTAAAGTTATAAAATAAGAAGGTGGTACGCTGTTTTATCACTGCCAGCTATATTTGAAGCCAATCTGTCCTAAATAAAAGGTTTGCCTGTTATTGGTTCCAGAGGTCATATCATCATCTTTTGGGTACTTCCACTGTGTGGGTTCAATAGCAGCACCCCCCCATAAAGTCAGTTTTGGCGTTAGCTTGTAGGCTACCTGCGTACCAATACGATAACCATTTTTTACTTTCTGAGTTAAGTGTTTGCGCTGATCATAACTGCTTTCATTCAGGAAGTAACGGAAATAGGGGGAGATTTCCCATTGATCACTCAGCTTAATGGGTAGGTACACCCTGATTTGATCTTGCGAGAAAATGTTCTTGAAATCTTTATCCCAAACTCTATCACTGTATAACGTCAGTTTTGCCGTAATCGTGTCAGAGTATTTATAGGTGACACCATGTTCAGCTTCCCATTCATAGTTGTTTGACTTTAAAAAGTTACTGTAATAGTAAAAAGCATCCCAGAAATCGAATGACCATTTCTTATTAAAAGCAAAGCTACCTGCTGGCATTAACCAATATAAGCTGTTGGATGAGCGTGATAGGGTGTTGGGTGCAGAATCATTGGACTCTTTACGGTAGGTGCCGTTTAGGCTCAATACGGCGTCTGTACTACGATAAAGTTGGCGTGTGGCCCCAATTTGAGTTCGATTGCGAATATAGGAATCACGAGACGTTGAAAAATTACGCCCATAGTTGCGTAAGGATTCTCGATGTTCTAAATGGAAGCTCCAAAGTGAAGATGGGTTAGTGAGGCTAAGTTTACCGACCATACTGGTTTTATCGAAAACTTTGTTATCAAAACTATCCCGTTGACCGCGGTACTCTTCAAGTTCCATATAAACATCAGTATCAACATGCCAATAATCATTATTTGTTTGAGATACCGCAGTTGCAGGTAGTATTATTGCAGTGCTTAGAATTAAACCTTTTAAATATTCCATAATCATCCTTATAGCGAATGTTTTATTTTATAAACGCCGATGACAATATTTCTTAAATAGGTGGCGACCATTGTTTGTTGATATTAATGAGATGATTAATCTATTTATTTAAATATCTTTCTCATAAAGATAAATAGATAAAACAATAATCACAAACGAGGTCAATATAATGTTGGGAGATAAGAGGTGTCCAGTATTCTCAAACGGAGGTATAACAGGAATAATCAAGTTTATTAGTGAGATGTGTGGTTTTTTATATTGATGATTTGAAGTTTTTTTCTATTGGGAATAAATAAAATATTGAAAGAATAATTTGCATTAAGGAATTTCTTTTTTTGTGATCGCATTAAGTTAATATAATCGTTTCAAATATAATTATTTATTATTCCTTAATAGGGGGATTATGTTTTTAATTATGGCATTAAATAAAAAAACCGCCAATAAATATTGGCGGTTATTATCAATGAAATATAAATTATTTGGCTTTTTTAGCTTCAGCAGCTGCTTTAACGATAACAGCAAACGCATCTGCTTTAAGTGATGCGCCACCAACAAGTGCACCATCGATATCCGGTTGAGTGAATAGCTCTGCTGCATTGCCTGCATTGACTGAACCACCGTATTGGATGATGACTTGCGCAGCAACCGCAGCATCTTTTTTCGCAATATGGTCACGGATAAATTTATGGACAGCTTGAGCCTGAGCTGGCGTCGCTGATTTACCTGTACCGATAGCCCAAATTGGCTCATAAGCGATGACCGCATCTTGGAATGCTTGGGCGCCTAGTGTATTGAGTACAGCGTCGATTTGGCGAGCGCACACTTCTTCTGTTTTACCTGCTTCATTTTCTGCTTCGCTTTCACCGATACAAAGAACAGGAACCAAGCCTTGCTCTTTCAGTACAGCAAATTTTTTAGCAATAAACTCATCGCTTTCTTTGTGGTAGGTGCGACGCTCTGAGTGACCGATAATAATGTATTTTGCGCCGATATCTTTGAGCATTTCGGCAGATGTTTCACCAGTAAATGCGCCGGAAAGATTGACGTCAACGTTCTGTGCACCTAGGGCGATACGGCTACCTGCAAGCGCATGTTTTGCTTGAGTCAGATAAATAGCCGGTGGCGCAATTGCTACGTCACAGCCATCAACACTGCTCAGCTCGTTGCGTAGGCCAGCAATCAGGTCATTAACCATGTGAGTGCTGCCGTTCAGTTTCCAGTTACCCATTACCAATGGATGTCGCATGTTGTTTCCTCCAACCAGAGAGTTTGATTTATCAATAAGTGACTCGCTGCTGTGTAACACGGGGTGCAACGAGAAAAATTTTTCTGTTATGGACCTTAAAAATTTAGGTGTTAAGTATAAAGAGAATACATAACAATAGCTTTGCTTTTTATCACGCTGATGACGATTGCTGTGATCATTATCCGGTTAAGGTGCTTCTGTCTTTAGCTTAATCGGTTCAACAGCAAAAGTAAGCACATTATTTTCACTTTTTACTAAAATGTAGCGCAGCGCACCTAAACGTACTTCGTCTGCATAGGTTGGCTCTTTATTCGCGATGAATGCCTTTAGTGCTTTTGTCAATTCAGGGGTTTTATCTATTGCAACGGTTGGATCAAATTGTTGAATAACAGCCACCGCATAGCGTTCCATCAATTGTCGATTGGCTTGAGCCTCATTGTTATCGCGGGTTGGCAGTAGCGTGATCTGTAAGCTTTTAATTTTCTCGCTTCCACGCTCCAATACGGCGGATGAATAGATATTGGCATTGATCCGAGAAGCCGCTCGTATATAGGGAGCTGAAATGTCTTGGCTTGCAATCACTTTATATTCATGTAGTGGTAAATTGGGGTTTGTTTGATTAAATTGGTTACGAAACTGTGGGATGGTAAGGTCAAACGAAGGCGCATCCGGCGCTAAATAAGCGACTTCAAAATCACTATTCGGTAGCGTGGGTACTTTTTGCGCAAATGTCATTTGTGGCAAACCAAGTACAAAAACGGTTATCATGACGTGAATTGAATGGAGTGCGTGTTGTTTCATTTGTTTTTGCCACTCATTTTATGGTTTTTAATATTGTATCAGGATCCGGTGTAATGACATTACAACAATGGGCTTTCTCCTTCAAAGGTCGTATTGGTCGTCGACCATTTTGGGCAGGTATCGCATCGTATTTTATTTTAATGACAATCATTGTGTTACTGCAAAATGCATTTGCATTACCTGAAACGGTTGTGATTGTATTACTGGTTTTATTGCTTTATCCGCTAGCTGCAATATTTACTAAGCGTTTGCATGACAGAGGGAAACCCGGTGGCTGGTTTGCACTGGTGATCCTCGCTTTCGCCCTATTTTCAATGGATGTTAGCCAATTAGCCCCTGTTTGGCAGTGGGGAATTGGGCGCTTTTTACCGCTGTTAATCGCTATGATTATGTTACTAGACTGTGGTGTTTTTGTAGGGATGGATTCTGAAAATCAGTATGGTGAAAAAACACAATCTGTTGATTACCTGTCTTGATCCCCTCTCTACGGGTGAAAGAGGGGGATTAAAATGGTTACCAATATTGTTCACTGCTGATATGACCCGGTTTACGGCGTAGGTGTTTGCTCATTCCTCGGGTTTTTACCAATAGCTCGCGAGTATCTCTGACCATTTCAGGGTTACCACATAACATCACATGGCTGCTGGTGGCATCAAGCGAAACGCCAGTGGCTTCTTCGAGCGCATTGTTTTCAATCAATGCTGGCACACGTCCATATAACGCATCGTCGCAATGTTCACGGCTAACAACGGTAACTAAATGCAGCTTTTCTGGGTAGCGTTTGGCTAATTGCTCCATTAAGGGGAGATAGCTGAGATCTTTTTGGTAGCGAACCGCGTGCAAAAGTACGATTTTTTCAAATCGTTCAAGGTCTTTGCCTTCTTGTAATATCGATAGAAAAGGGCCTATCGCGGTGCCAGTGGATAGCATCCAAAGGTTTTGGCAGTCGGGAATTTCGTCTAATACAAAGAAGCCTGACGCTTCATCCGTAACTTGTAAGGTATCTCCAGGGCGTAATTGAGCCAGTTTAGGGCTAAGTTTACCATTCGGTACAACCACAAAGTAGAATTCAAGGCGATCGTCACTCGGGGCGTTAACGTAAGAGTAAGCACGTTGCACTCGTTCACCTTCAATTTCGAGAGCAAGTTTTGCAAATTGGCCGGCGATAAAAGGTTTGATAGGGGCGTTGATCACTAGGCTGAATAAAGAATCTGTCCAAAATTTTGCTTCAATAACGGTTCCGGTAACCCAATTAGCCATAAATATTCACCTCTGGATTTTTTTCTAACTTTGCTGCTTATCAGAGTTTCATACTAAATCAGTTTACTATTTGCGCTTATCGATAATGTGTTCTAGTGAATTATTCTTTTTAAGAGATCACAAACAAATTTAATGTACAGTTTTATTGCCATATCCGGCGAATATCGCTGACATTGCACCATTAATTAAAATGCTGTCCTACCTCGAAAAAAAAATTAGTTTTGTTATCTTAGTCACGCAACGGTGACATGGGCATGATGTACTGCCGATTAACCGTTTTATCAAAGAAAACAATCAATAACTCTTTGTGGTTTCACTCTGAAATTAAACCTTCATGTTATTTGTATTGAATAATATGGCTAGGCTGTGCATTCAGGTTGATAAATTGGTTTTGAGAAGAAAATGAGAAAACTGGAACATTTTAATTTACTGATCTTGCTGATCGCCCTAGCAGCGGTAGGGCAAATGACACAGACTGTCTATGTACCTGTTATTGCAGACATCGCTGTGTACTTTGGTGAACCGTCTGGCTCAGTGCAGCGAGTCATGGCGGCTTACTTGTTTACTTATGGTTTCTCTCAACTGATATATGGACCGTTATCTGATCAAGTTGGCCGCCGTCCGGTTATTTTAGTTGGGATGAGCATCTTTTTACTCGCGACAACGCTGGCACTTTTTGCCCCAACGCTGGATATTTTAGTGCTCGCCAGTGGCTTGCAAGGGCTGGGTACAGGGGTGGCTGGGGTCATGGTGCGTACGATGCCTCGTGATCTCTACAAAGGAACCTCATTGCGCTATGCAAATAGCTTATTAAACATGGGCGTATTAGTTAGCCCACTGCTCGCGCCTATGTTTGGTGGATTGCTTGCTCATTTTTGGGGTTGGCATGCCTGTTATATCTTTTTGTTTATTCTTGGCGCTTTTGTGCTGGTGAGCATGTATCGCTGGCTACCTGAAACACGCCCTGAGTCTTCAGAAAAACGCAGAATGTTGAGTTCTTATCACCAGTTACTGTCGAGTGGCTCCTTTGTTTCTTATTTAATTATGTTGATCGGTGCGCTGGCGGGTATTGCGGTTTTCGAAGCCAGTAGCGGTGTTTTGATGGGCGGTGTACTTGGTTTGAATAGTATTACTGTCAGTATCTTATTTATTATTCCTATTCCTGCCGCATTTTTTGGCGCTTGGTATGCAGGGCGAGAAGGTAAAAGTTTTTACCATTTAATGTGGCAGTCCGTGATCTGCTGCTTGATTGCAGGGCTGCTAATGTGGATCCCCGGCTGGTTTGGGGTGATGAATATCTGGACGCTATTGGTGCCCGCCTCGGTGTTTTTCTTCGGCGCGGGCATGCTATTCCCTTTAGCAACAACAGGGGCAATGGAGCCTTTCCCTTATTTGGCCGGAGCCGCTGGGGCATTAGTCGGCGGTATGCAGAATGTGGGTTCAGGGGTGGCAACATGGGTTTCCGCACTGTTGCCGCAAAATGGGCAGTTTAGTTTGGGCTTATTGATGCTGCTGATGTCTATGTTAGTGCTATTGTGCTGGCTACCGTTGGCTCATCGTTTGAATCGAACAGAGCATACGATTTAATCAGTGATAGCAGGCGATCACTCATCGCCTGCTTAGTTTTATACGGTAAGGGGCGCTGAAATGACCCTTGGCGTGATCGGTAATCTCCCTTCATTTATTGCCATCGTTTGATTTGCTGTTTTCTCCATCATGGCGATTAGCTCCGGTTGCTGCTCTATGTGATTGAATATCACTGGCTGGTTATAATCCAAAAAGCGTGTATTTTCGGTGATGGTGGCGGTGTGGTTTTGCGTCAATGTCACCGTACTTGGGGGCGTGTCATCTTGCAGGTGTTTGTCGAGATAAATTCGGATTGCCGTTATTTTCAGGTTTGGTGTGCTGTCGGTGGTGCCAATAATCGATAATAGATCCCCTTGGCGAGTGATCTGCCACGGCGCTAAAGGGGGTTGTTCACGAATATCACCTGATGGATCTTCGACCAATAAGGTTACCCAATAATGCTGTTGCTCTTTAGGGAGTTGTAGCGTTGTGATATCAACAGTTTGATTAATGTAAACATCGGCAAGCAGTGGGGCATTCGCTTCGATATTGTAATGCGCCAAGGGTGTTGTTCGCCTGTCAGCCTGCAACGTTAAGTGGTTGATGGGGAGAAAAGGTTGCTTTGTATTGATTTGCCCATTCTTACCCCAAGGGTCACTCAAAGAGAAATATTGTTGGTGGCGTTGTCCATCGCTAATCCAAGTAGCACACAGAGCGCTATTTGGGGTTATCCTTTGATTGTTGACCCGACCCGTTGAAAAGTCGATTAAATGGGGATCGGTAGCAGACCAGAACAGCGGGCTACCGCACCAGTAATTATCGAGAGTGACATATTGTAATGGCTGATTGGCCTGATATTGGTGAAAGAGCCGATTGGCTAAAGCGTCCGGATTTGCATAGGTGTAAATCGGCTGTTGATTATCGGCTTTCATTATTTGAATTTTCACTAATTCGCCATGATCAGCCATATTTAAGCTAATGGATTTAATATCTTCAATCGGGCAGCTATCTGTCGTCATGAGTCCATTTTGGGTTGCATAAGTGGCAACTAATAAGTACACATGGGGTATATCTCGCAATTTGTCTCGTTGTGCCACGATAGGGAGATCCCCAAGAGTACGCTGAATATTAAGGTGGCTATAAGGATGGTTATTACCATCGGGTAAGGTAACTATCGAACCACTGACCCAATAAACAGGGTGGTTTTGCTGTCTGTTCGATGTTGGTATTGGTCGTGATAAAAACCGCTGAATTTTCTGGTTGTAGTGAGATGAATGGGGAATAAATGCATCGTAGGGTGCCTTATTGTTTTCCCCCGCCGTTGGGTACATGGCAGGCCGGATCTCTTGAGTGCTTCTATTTTCGGGGTGAGTATAACGATAGGTAATATAGGCGCTACGTGCTTGGTCATAAGCAATTTCAGGGCCATTACTCTGTTTGGAAAATGGATAATATGGGTGATTCGTATGCGATAATCCTAAGCCATGCCCAAATATTTCATGCCATAACACATCTGATTGGGCGATCCCGCCACCAAAAAGTGGTGACGCCATTCCCAGCAATGAACCGTAAATCGATGGCTGTATCGCCGTATAATATAACTCATGGTGCGTACCGTTAGCCTTTTTTATCCAATCACTTTGTTGGTAGGCCCATGCAATTTGCAAGTTAGCAGGATCAAAGAACGGGTTTCTTTTATCGTATTGCGGCATGGTCAATGTAGAGGCATAAAAATTAGGGTGAATATAACCCGAAAGTACAGGAGCAAGCGTATGTGACGGGCTACTATGGAGCGTAAGCTGTGAGACCGGTAATTTAGCAACCGCCTCTTTTCCCCAACTCAGTGGAGAGTATGCATAAAGCCCTTCTCCTGTTTGATAGAGATGATGGCTTGCTACTCGCGCGGTCAGCGGGGGCACCTCAGTGACCTTAGGGGAAAAGTAGCCATCACTATCGGTGTAAGGCAGTGTGATAGGTTGATTATCCGCAATTAGACGAATACGAATATCGGGTTTTATCCATGCTCCTTTTAAGGGGGCACTGTAGCTTAGCTGGTCGGCAATTTTGTGACTGACTGACGGGGCGACAGGCATATCGGCTAATTGTTGTGGAAGTTGCCGCGGCCCCATCAATCTTACCCTTCCTAGTTCGTTTCCTTGCTGATCGCTAACAATAGCGACAATATCGGGGGCATTCGCTGCGGTTCGGCTTGTAATATCGACTTTAACCAGCGCCCAGCGGTGAGCGATTAAGCTTAAATAGGGGGAGTCTGGATGCTGTTGGTGGGTTTGTGTGAGGGTAATGCCATGCACTTGCATATCTTCAGGTACAGCGTAGTTACGTGCGGCTGGTGGATTGTAAATAGGGTCGAGGACACTGAAGGTCCTTATTCCTGGGCGCGATAGGATAGGTGCTTTTTTTGTTTGTATTTGGATGGATAGAGGAGCCGATCGCCGACCATCCTTGAATATCGCCACAAAATCAAATTGGTCATGACCAGTAAAAGGCGAACGGCGATTAGGCAGATAGAACCATTCCCCAGTATGGCTATTTAGCCTGATTGAGCCTGACTTAGCCCCTTCGAGTTGTTGATAGTGGCTAATATTAGCATGTTGAGGCAACTTTCCTGTGATGGCCCCGACGGTGAGGTGGTTAGGTAACTCAGTTGTGTTTTCAGCAATGATTAAGGGGTGTTTTTGCTCTTGGTAACCAAAGCTAAGCGCTTTAAGCGCTCGATTAACGTGGTCAATCACCTTTAAGCGCTCATCTTTATCATCCCAAACAACCTGTAGTGAAGTATCTTGACTATAGTGGCGAAGGACACGCTGTAAGTAGCCTGCAAATTCTTCTGGTGAGGCAAATTGCACGTTAGCAGATTTGAAGGCGCGACGTATCAAGTTGATTTGACGACCATGTTTGCCTGTTAACGATAGGGTGATATGTGTCAGGCTATTGAGCTGCTCTAACGTAAAATGAATAGAGTGAGTGACGGATTGTGGCGCTTGAACGGTTGTGACGTTCTTTAAGATCTCAACATAAGGGATCTGCTGGCTTTTTTTCAGTTGAAATTGTGTGAAAGTTAACCCGTTTCCTTTTAAGGTTAAGGTGTGATCACGGTAATCAACAGTAATAGGAGCCGCTAATGGCGCTAATCGCTGATTAATTTTGTGTTCAATGTCTTTAGCGAGTGTTTGCCATGATGCATGTGAGGCGAGCGCAATATCATCTAATTTTAGGATCTGTTGCTGGCTCCCTTTTTTTAAGGTGACAGAAAAATATTCAATTTCACGCAGTCGCTCGTCGGTTAAAGCCAGTTGGTTTATTGCTGTTGAAGGGAGTGAGATAACCTGCTGGACGCCATGAATAGAAGGTGCCATTCGCATCACATCTGCAAGTGGCATTTCGTCACGGTATCGCGGTGCTTTTTTTATGGGGGCTGAGTTTTGCAAAATAGGCTCATGCACAAAGGCATCTTGAGGGATCAACGCTAATGTGTCGGTATTTGGTGGTGCCCAACCAAGACGAAACTCAGGAGGTCGCCCATCGGTTGTGGTGGTGATCCGCATAGCGCATCGCTCACCTTCCTTTAAATGGTTGAAAGTGAGTGTTGGGGTTTGCTCCCCTTTTGTCACTGTTATTTTTTGAGTCCCTATTTCTAGCTGTATATCCTGCTCTATCCTTGATGTATCAAGTGCAAAGGTGTATTTCCCTGCTTTTGGGATAATGATCTTAGCATCATAAATCCAGACGGTATCTATTTGCTGGTGGGGAAGAGGCGATGTTAAGTTTTGCAAATGGGGAAGAGTCATTATATGAGTGGGCTGCCTATTTGCTTGTGGCTCTGTTTTCTTTTGGCTATAAACGGCAATTCCTGTTTGTGTGGGCTGGTTTGATGCTATCTGTGTAGACGATGGGCGGATATGTCGGTCATGTGGAGGGATGATTGTATCAAGTAATTTTTTTATTGCGGAGGAAGTTTCTTCCTCTTGATAGATTAACACGCTCCCCCCTGTCAGTAACATCCAATGTTGAATCAGAGACACTTGCTGCTCTGTCGCCTTTGATGACAGTACAACGATATCGTAGTGGCGGTGCCATTGCCCGCTTGGGAGTAGGGCATCGGCCAGTTGCTCAGCGGCCCGCGTTTCACCTTCCTGCCATTGATAAGGTGAATCAAAAGTATCAACAAACAGATTGTGGTTAGGGTGGATGGTACTGCCTGAAAATATATCGGGGCTGATACTGCTTAAGAGATAGTGAGTTGTGCGGCTGGCGGGTTGTCGTGGTTTACCCATCAACCAACTCATCACTAAAAATAGAGTTTGGCTGTCGGGTGATTGGTCTGGATCCTGCTTTAGGGCGTTAAGTAGTGCTGTATTTTGGGCGATCACCGCCACTCTGCCCCGAGATTGGTAATACCCGAATTTAATATGTTCTTGGTGTATTTCATGGCGTAAAAAATCACTAAGATCCGTTAGATATTTGTTCTGGCTATCCATCGCCGTTCTCCATCATCTTAAAAAATATCATTAATCCCATTTAGGATTTCTGCATTTTTCAATGAGGCATAGAGAATGTCTAATTTATTATTTGTACACTAATGAGCTAACTATTTAATAAATAATTAATTAGCTATGATATGAAATAAATAAGGCAACACGGTAAGGTGCTGCCTTATGGATCTATATCAGGAGTGAAGAGGGATTACGCGCGGTCTTCCCACTCTTGTGCGCGAGCCACGGCTTTTTTCCAGCCACCGTATTTATAGTTACGTTCGGTTGTTTCAATACCTGGCTTGAACACACGCTCAATTGTTGCTTTGCTTTGTAGCTCGTCGAGGCTTTTCCAGAAACCAACCGCAAGGCCTGCAAGGTAAGCTGCACCTAAAGCCGTGCTTTCGCGAACTTCTGGGCGTTCCACAGACGTTCCTAAAATATCTGCTTGGAACTGCATTAAGAAGTTGTTCGCAACCGCACCACCATCTACACGGAGTGCTGCAAGGCGCGTTTCCGCATCGGCTTGCATCGCATCTAGCACATCGCGAGTTTGATAAGCAATAGATTCCAGTGTTGCACGGATAATATGGTTACGGTTAGCACCACGTGTTAGGCCGAAAATAGCACCACGCGCATATGGATCCCAGTATGGTGCGCCTAAACCGGTGAAGGCTGGCACCACATAGACGCCATTGCTGTCTTTCACTTTTGTTGCGAAATATTCAGAGTCAGTGGACTCATCAATCAGTTTCAGCTCATCACGTAGCCATTGAATAGATGCGCCGCCAACGAATACCGCACCTTCAAGGGCATAGTTCACTTCGCCTCTTGGGCCACACGCAATAGTTGTCAGCAGGCCATGGTTTGAACGAACCGCTGTTTCACCTGTGTTCATTAGCAAGAAGCAACCTGTACCATAGGTATTTTTTGCCATGCCTTCTTTCACACATAACTGACCATAGAGCGCGGCTTGTTGGTCACCTGCAATACCAGAGATAGGAATACGAGTACCGCCTTTACCACCAATGTTAGTTTGGCCATAAACTTCAGACGATGGGCGAACTTCTGGCAGCATTGCACGCGGAATATTCAACGCTTTAAGGATCTTATCATCCCATTCCAGATTGCGGATATTAAACATCATGGTACGAGAAGCGTTCGTGTAGTCGGTTACATGAACACGGCCTTGGGTCATTTTCCATACGAGCCATGTATCTACTGTACCGAATAGTAATTCCCCTTTTTCAGCGCGTTCGCGAGCACCTTCAACATGGTCTAAAATCCATTTCACTTTAGTACCAGAGAAATAGGGGTCAACAACGAGGCCAGTATTTTGGCGAATATACTCTTCTAGCTCTTTATCATTTTGCTTGAGATGAGTACAGAAATCCGCAGTACGACGGCACTGCCAAACAATCGCATTATAAATTGGCTTACCTGTTGCTTTTTCCCAAACAATGGTGGTTTCACGTTGGTTAGTGATCCCGATACCTGCAACTTCATCGGTACGAATATCTGCTTTTGCCAATACTTCGATAAGCGTTGAGCTTTGTGTTGCCCAAATTTCCATTGGGTCATGTTCTACCCAGCCTGGCTTAGGATAGATTTGAGTGAACTCACGCTGTGAAATACTGATGATATTGGCGTCGTGATCGAGTACAACGGCCCGCGAACTGGTTGTTCCCTGATCAAGAGCGACAATATATTTTTTCTCGATATTTGTTTCTGTTGTCATAATTTAAACCTGTTCCGGTGATGATTAAGCGTTTTTACTAGATGTTTTTGATGGCTCGTCTTTTTTCGTATGCACGAAACCTGGTAAGTGACGAGTGATCAGCATGCGGTAACCGAATGCACCAATCAGTGCGCCAACGATAGGAGCAATCAATGGTACTAAGAAATAAGGAATTTCACGTCCACCTGTCAGGGCAATATCCCCCCAGCCTGCGAGATAAGCAACAACTTTTGGTCCGAAATCTCGAGCAGGGTTTAAGGCGAATCCTGTTAGTGGGCCGAATGAACCACCAATAACGGCAATCAGAATACCAATTAATAGCGGTGCTAGAGGCCCACGTGGAATACCGTTACCATCATCGGTTAAAGCCAAAATTAGGCACAGGAGGATGGCAGCGATAACCACCTCAATAAAGAAGGCGTGCATTTCGCTAATTTGTGGGGCTGGGTAAGTAGAGAATACACCAGCAGTAAAGAGGCTTTCTTGTGTGCCACGAATAATGTGGTGAACTTGGTCGTAATCAATGAATACAGGTGAGTACATCGCATAAACTAAGGCGGCAGCGAAGAAACCTCCTAACATTTGTGCAACGATGTAAGGTGCGACTTTATGTCTTTCGAAGCTAGCAAATAACCAAAGTGCAATGGTTACGGCAGGGTTAAGGTGAGCCCCAGAGATGCCAGCGGTTAAGTATACAGCGAGTGCAACACCAAAGCCCCATATGATACTGATTTCCCAGAGGCCAAGTTGTGCTCCGGCGATTCGGACTGCTGCAACACAGCCTAAACCAAAGAATACGATGAGTGCAGTACCTAAAAATTCTGAGATGCACTGACCGGTAAGTGTAGTCGTGGTCGTTTGGCTCATATCTTCTATCCTACGAAAATTAAAATTATTGTAATGTTTTTCAGGTTAAGATCTTCAAAGTGAAAACCTATAGTGTAAATTTATCGTTAATGAGCGCAAACGAGAAATATCGAAATTGAAATATGTGTGTTACATCACCAAAACGAAAGAAAACGACCAAAAATAGTGACGCAATCGACCTTTACGATGTGATCAGACCAGTGTTTTAAAATAAGGGATTTGGGGAATCAGAGTCAAGCCACTAGACACAGAGGATCATGCTACTTACAATCGATATTAAAGCTTACATGGGAGGTCAGAAGAATGTCATTTGAAGTATTTGAGAAACTAGAAGCAAAAGTCCAACAAGCGATTGATACCATCACACTGTTACAAATGGAAATCGATGAGCTAAAAGATAAAAATAGTGCGCTTGTTCAAGAACTGGATAATGCGAAATCGGGCACCGAATCACTGGTACGTGAAAACGAACAACTGAAACAAGAGCAACAATCGTGGCAAGAGCGTCTGCGTGGTTTGCTGGGTAAAATGGAAGAAGTCTAAAATACCGGTTATATTTCGCGCAGCAGCGTTGTTGGCTTCTTTTGGTTACCTGAATGGCATACTTATGTATGCTCATCGCGATAACCTATGACCGCTGACGAGCAGCAACACGAATTATCTAGGGGTACATAGGGTCAATAAGTTATAGCTGTTGCTGATGATTGTAGGTTATCTATTGATATCAAAAGTTGAAATAGCTTGGCATGAGTCGTTAGGATTTTTACGTTGCTATCCCTTGTGATAGGGGAATAGCCAAATTGTACTTTGTACCACAGAACCATAAAAAGAAGGGCTGATATCATTATCAGCCCTTCTTTTTTGAAACCGTATGATCATGCGATTGATGATTAGAGGTCGTCGTCTAGTACTTCAAACTCGCTACCATCCTGAGTTGAAAGTGGTTCTTCTGATAAGATGATGCCTGTGTTATCTGCATAGAGATAGTCACCCGAGAAGAAGGTAACGCCGCCAAAATTGACGCGAATATCGCTTTCGCCAATACCTTCATCTGGGCAGCCTGCCGGTATGGCGGCAATTGCTTGAATACCCAGATCTAACTCCATCAATGCGTCTACTTGGCGTACAGCGCCATAAACCACAATACCTTCCCAGTGGTTATCAACGGCTAAGCGAGCAAGTTCCGCATCAATGAGGGCTTTGCGTACAGAGCCGCCACCATCGACAAGGAGAATACGACCATGACCGTCTTCTTCCAGCAAATCATATAGTAGGCCATTGTCTTCAAAGCACTTGACCGTAATGATTTGACCGCCAAATGAAGTACGTCCACCAAAGTTGGAAAAGAGAGGCTCTACCACATTGACGCTTTCTTGGTAGATATCACAGAGTTCGGAAGTATCATATTTCATAGTGTATAGGTCTTTATTTGCTGCAAGAGAGATAAAGTATATCCCTTTTGAGAGGTGATTGGCAAAATCCACCTCCCAAAAACAAGGGGGCTAAGTCAAAAAATAAGCAATTACTTACTCAATATTACACCGATAGAAAAGAGAACGTTAGTGAATAGTGCGGCTTTTACCATGTTTTCTAACATTGGGCGCATCCCTTCAGGGGTTGGATCACTGAGTACGCGACGCACATGGTTCATTAACATGGGAACGGCAAGCAAGAACAACCACCCCGTCCAGCCACGAAGATAAAGTAAGTTAAAGAAAGCTAAGCAGAGTATAGCAACAATAATAATAATAGCATGATAGATTCGCGCGCCTGATGGGCCTAAACGCACAGCAAGGGTATTCTTACCTGCTTTTACGTCATTTTCGATATCGCGCATATTATTAATATTCAGTACGGCAACGGAGAGTAAACCACAGGCTGTAGCCGGTAAAAAGGTGATCATGTTCAGTGTATTGGCTTGTAGGTAATAAGTCCCCATCACACTCAGCCAGCCAAAGAAAATTAGGACGGATATATCACCTAACCCTAAGTAGCCGTAAGGTTTTTTCCCGACGGTATAGGTGATAGCGGCGACAATCGCGATTAAGCCTAACACTAAAAAGCCAATGGCATCTTCAGGTTTTTCACAAGCGACAACAACCAGCAGCAAGCCTGAAATACAGGCAGCAATAATATTAATTTTTAATGCTTTTTTCATGTCTGCTTGGGTAATCACCCCTTTTTGCATACCACGCAAAGGGCCAATACGTTCAGCAGTATCTGAGCCTTTTACGGCATCACCATAGTCATTTGCAAGATTAGAGAGTATTTGCAGTAAGCCTGCGGTAATAATGGCTAATAGGGCAACAGGCCATTTAAAATTACCCGTTAAATAGGTCAGTGCGGAGCCAGTAATAATGGCTATGACTCCTAATGGTAAGGTCTTAGGACGTAAACTTTCTAGCCAAGCCTGCTTACGGCTAATAGAAGTAGATGAGCTCATTCAATAATTTCACAGGTTTGTTGTGTACAATACATTAAAAGCCCTCGCGTGAAAAACCGTATACGGCTTGTCCATGAAAACGTGCATATGGAAAGCGATGTAATGGCTGCGCGACAGGCTAAATATTTACCGTCTAACGTAAAATTATAAAGTACAACGATGGGTCACCGTTGTACTTTATTAGACGTATCTTAAGGATACATGAAAACCTGATAATTAATAAGCTTATAAAATAAATCTGCTTAGATCTTCATCTGCAACCAGTTCATCAAGGTGCTGTCTGACATACTCGGCATCGATTTGAATGGTTTGGCCGTTACGTTCGCTAGCATCATAGGAAATATCTTCCATCAAGCGTTCTAACACGGTATGTAAGCGGCGTGCACCGATGTTTTCAGTTGATTCATTGACTTGCCATGCCGCTTCCGCAATACGGCGAATGCCATCGTCAGTAAACTCAATCGTCACACCTTCTGTTGCCATCAAGGCTTTGTACTGCTCAGTTAAAGAGGCACTTGGCTCAGTGAGGATACGCACAAAGTCTTCTGTTGTTAGCGCTTGTAGCTCAACACGAATTGGCAAACGGCCTTGTAATTCAGGGATCAAGTCTGATGGGCTAGAAACTTGGAATGCACCCGATGCGATAAAGAGGATATGGTCGGTTTTGACCATGCCATGCTTAGTCGAAACGGTACAACCTTCGATCAGTGGCAGCAGGTCACGCTGTACGCCTTCACGAGAAACGTCAGGGCCAGAGGTTTGACCACCGCGCTTACAAATTTTGTCGAATTCGTCGATAAAGACGATACCGTGCTGTTCAACCGCTTCGATAGCTTGCTCTTTCAGCTCTTCAGGGTTGACCAGCTTAGCGGCTTCTTCTTCCACTAGCAGTTTAAACGCTTCTTTGATCTTCATCTTACGTGCTTTTTGTTTTTGACCCGCAAGATTTTGGAACATAGATTGTAGCTGATTAGTCATCTCTTCCATGCCAGGAGGAGCCATGATCTCAACACCCATTGGTGCCGCAGCGACTTCAATTTCGATTTCTTTGTCGTCTAATTGACCTTCACGTAATTTCTTACGGAAAGATTGGCGAGCAGGTGATTGCTCATCAACAGGCTCGGATTGACCCCAATTATTTTTTGCAGGTGGGATCAGAACATCAAGAATACGTTCTTCAGCCAGTTCTTCAGCACGGTAACGGTTTTTCTCAATGGATTGTTGACGGACCATTTTGACAGCAGAATCAGCTAAGTCGCGAATGATAGAGTCAACTTCTTTACCGACATAACCCACTTCTGTAAATTTTGTCGCTTCAACTTTGATGAATGGCGCGTTAGCGAGTTTTGCAAGGCGGCGAGCAATTTCAGTCTTACCGACACCCGTTGGACCAATCATTAAAATATTTTTTGGTGTGACTTCGTGACGTAACGTTTCATTCAGCTGCATACGGCGCCAGCGGTTACGTAGGGCAATTGCAACAGAGCGTTTAGCTTTGTTTTGACCAATAATATAATTATCGAGTTCGCTAACTATTTCGCGTGGAGTCATTTCGGACATACTGTAATCCTTATGATTT
Organism: Providencia sp. PROV119; assembly: GCF_028482435.1. Taxonomy (NCBI): domain Bacteria; kingdom Pseudomonadati; phylum Pseudomonadota; class Gammaproteobacteria; order Enterobacterales; family Morganellaceae; genus Providencia; species Providencia sp. PROV119. The sequence continues at coordinate 3,751 of NZ_JAMPQL010000033.1, read as the reverse complement.
TGAAGAAATTTCTTCAAAGTTGACATTGTGGTTGGTATAGATACAGATATCGCCGGCAATAGAAAGTGCTTTTTCAGCGATTTCACGAGCACTTAATTCTGTGTTTTCAAGTAGTGCGCGTGCCGCAGCTTGCGCATATGGGCCACCTGAACCTATAGCAATTAAATCATTTTCTGGCTGAACGACATCACCGTTACCTGTGATGATAAGAGAGGTGTGTTCGTCGGCTACGGCTAGCAGAGCTTCAAGTTTGCGTAACATACGGTCAGTACGCCAATCTTTTGCTAGCTCAACAGCGGCCTTCGTTAAATGGCCTTGGTGTAGTTCAAGCTTGCGCTCAAACAGTTCAAAAAGAGTAAATGCGTCGGCAGTGCCACCGGCAAATCCGGCAATAACTTTGTCGTTATATAAGCGACGAACTTTGCGGACATTGCCTTTCATGACGGTGTTACCCATCGTCGCCTGCCCATCTCCACCAATTACGACCTGGCCATTACGGCGAACACTTACGATTGTTGTCATGAGTTAGCCCCTGGTTTTATGACGAAAAAAATGCGGGTATCAATTTTTCAAGTTACCAGCCTTCTTAAACGGGTAACTTGAAGCAAGCAAAATGCTGTAATAGCCGCTCTTGATAGTACGTTAAAACAGTACATGGGGGAGGGGATTGTATTTTTCAACCCCCAGAGGCACGAAGAATACAACCTGAGACACCAACACCGCTTGCACGATCGCGCATTTTTTCTGCCGTTGACTTGGAATAAGGGCCAAGTACGATACGATGCCAGCCGCCACCAACAGTGACTCGGCTTTCTATGCCAGCAAAAGCGAGTGTAGCACGAACGGACTCTGCTTGTTCCGCGGTACGGAAAGAACCACATTGAACCAGCATATTTTGTAAATTATTCGCGGGTTTGCTTTCAACGGGTGCAGGCTGCGTTGATTGTACAGGGCGATTTTCTGTTTTTGCCTCGGTCGAGGTGACAGGTTTACGTTGTACTGGCGGATTGACGGGTTGAGTTGGTTCTTTAATGATCACTTGTGAACGAGGAACCGGCTGCCCATTATAAGGCACTTCCGGTAAATTCGTCACAGGGCCACGTCTATCCGAATCAATCTGTTCTAGTAGTTGACGCTGCTCAGGGGTTAGCTCCGATGGGCGCATAATGTTGCTACCCGTACTCTTTTGCGTCTGCTCAATGTTTGGCGTATCAACACCCCGACGCTCTAGCTCTTTAATATAGCGCCAGCGTTCTTCAGGTTTAGGCGGTAAAGTATCGACAGGTGCTGATGATGAATGGCTTCCCGTACTTTGGGGGGATTCCTTCTTATTTTGAGTGATATAGAAAAGGCCGCCCACAAACAAGACAACAATTCCGACAGCAACAACTAATGTTGTCATCGGTAGGCCTTGCGCTTTCTTGGCTTTGCCTTTACTGGTTTTACGGCGGGCAGATGACCGCCCGCGAGCTACATAATCTTTTTGTGCCACGCTGTTAATTCACTAGGTTATTGAGTGTCTGTGATTATTCAGTTTTATACTCGTCGTATTTCAAGTTGCAGTATTGTTGGTGATGTTTTAGCAACAAACTGCAGCTTGAATGATTTAGGTGGTACATGTTACTTAACCTGAACGACTTTGCCTAGCTTTTAGGCGCTTTTGTACTCTCTCTAATGATTAAATCAGAATCTAGGAGACGAGAGCCAGGGGTGACACTATTACCTTGTAGTTGTTCCAGCAGTAATAACATGGCATGGCGACCAATTTCATCGCGAGGGTGATTTATCGTTGTTAAGGCTGGCAATGTATACTGAGCCTGCTCTAGATTATCGAACCCAACAATAGATAGGTCATCGGGAAGGATGAGTCCTGATTTTTTTGCTTGCCACATTGCACCGATTGCCATGATATCACTATGACAAAAAACCGCTGTGGGTGGTTCAGGTAGGGCGAGTAAAGTTTTGACAGCCTCAGCACCGCTTTCATGCGTAAAATCACCACGAACGATATATTGCTCGCGTAATTTTTCACCCGTACGCAGCATGGCTTTTTTATACCCTTCTAAACGATACTGGCTGTGTGGCATATGTTCAGGCCCCGCGATACAAGCGATACGTTTATGACCTAATTTCTGTAAATAGTGCGTAGCATTAAACGCAGATGTTAGGTTATCGATATGTACGGTTGGTAGTTTAAGTTCAGGAGAGAACTCGTTAGCCATCACGATAGGGGGGAGATTTTTTTGTTCTTCAGCAGAGACATCGAAAGGTAAATTCGAGCCTAACAGTACCATCCCGTCGATTTGTTTCGTAATAATCAGATTAATGAAGGCGTTTTCTTGTTTTTGTTGATGTTTGCAGTCGCCAATCAAGACAAAATAACCTTCTTGCGCGGCAACTTTTTCCAGTCCACAAATCACATCACTGAAAAAGGGATCACTAATATCGGGAACGATCGCCAAGATCGTTTTTGATTCGTTACGTTTGTAGCTCCTTGCTAAGTTATGTGGATAGTAGCCCACATCCATCACAGCTTGCTCTACTTTCTGACGTGTCTGTAAAGAGACTTTTTCAGGTGTCATTAATGTTCTAGAGACCGTTGCCGTTGATACGCCCGCTGCATTAGCAACATCTTTCATGGTTGCAGTACCACTGTGTTGTTTCTGTTCCACAACGTCTTCCTTACGTTTAGTTAATCGATTGCTTTTTTTGAATGGCGTAAAGACGTCATCACATCAAGTAACGAGTTATTCTAAATGGTTTAACAATAATATCTGTTACCTAGTTTACATAAAAACTGTGACTTGCGTCATTTTTTAGAGCTACTTCGCAAATATTGAAAATAGTTACCATAAAGTTTCCATATGAAACATAGGGGCAATATCAAGTGGAGTAGTTTGCTATGTATGATTGTTAGTGGAGATGTTTTTGCCTTATTGGTGATAATTGAGGAAAAGAGAGTATGTCTGTTTGCATAGTAAAAGAGAGAACGGCGCTGCCGAGGATGTCGAGTGTAATATTTATGTTGATTCAACAGTAATCAAGCAAGCAGTGTCTTTTGTGACAAATTTATTTTGTTTTTAGGTAAAAAATCATTTGGTTCCAAACTATTAGATAGTTTTTCTTTCCCAAGAATACCCTTTACATCCGATAGCATAACTTCCAAGTTTGATATTTGATCTTTAATATGATGAGAAAGGTCCATCGATAGATAGAGATCGTCACTTTGACCGTGGTTCACACGGCACTCGATCAAGTGAATATGAAACAGAGCATTGTTTATCGAAGTTAAAGTAAAACTATTAAATTAATACGTTATTTAATGCAACAGAGACGGGAGGTAACTTATCCCTGTCGCTTGTGTAAGCACACCCGTTTCAGTTCCACATACTTTTTGAGATTTCGTTATTTTCAGCTAATAACCAGTATTCTTCCGGTAAAGTCGGTTTCACGAATAATACAGTGGGTCAGTTTTGATTGGTCGAAAGTCAATCAAAAATGGGGTATTTACAGAGAAGCTAAAGCTGATTATTGTCCACTCCCCCTAAAATAAGACAGCTATAATTAGAGTTTCTGCCCTAAAAATTGCAGAGGTCATGATGAAAAAAGCCCGTTTTACTGAAACTCAAATCGTTAATGTTTTAAAACTCGCTGATTCAGGCATGGAAGTGGACGATACTTGCCGTCAAAATGGGGTCAGTAATGCTACTTATTATAATTAGAAATCAAAGTATGGTGGCATGGAAGCCAG